>JAIDRE010000045.1 GCA_029061925.1 Muribaculaceae bacterium
TAGACAGGTTAATGTATTTTTCTTTTATAATCGAAGTTTTAAACTAATAATTAAATACAATTAACATTATTGATATGGAATAAACCTCGATTTCTTGTAATTTTGTGGTGAAGTTTTAGTCCCCGTAATTTTAAACAATCCAATAATTATGATTGCACCATTAGCTGAACGAATGCGTCCGGTAACGCTCGACGACTATGTCGGACAAGAACACCTTGTCGGTCCCGACGGCGTTTTACGTCTGATGATTCAATCGCAGAGGGTATCGTCGTTCATTCTTTGGGGACCTCCCGGAGTCGGGAAAACCACACTTGCCAGAATTATTGCCAACACTACAAAGTCGCAGTTCTATACGTTGAGTGCTGTAACATCGGGTGTTAAGGATGTTCGTGATGTTATTGAACAATGTAAGGCTGATGCGTCGAGCATGTTCTCAGAAGGTCGTCCGATTTTATTTATTGATGAAATCCATCGATTTAATAAATCTCAGCAAGATAGCCTTTTAGGGGCGGTTGAAGCCGGTATTGTCACATTGATTGGAGCCACTACCGAGAATCCCTCGTTTGAGGTTATCCGTCCGTTGCTTTCAAGAGCGAGAGTCTATACTCTCAAATCGCTTGAAGCGCCTGAGCTTGACCAGCTTCTGCAACGAGCTATTGAGCGCGATGAAATACTTTCGCAACGAAAGGTTGACATTCAATCAACTGATGCTCTTTTCAGATTCTCTGGTGGAGACGGACGTAAACTGCTCAATATTGTTGACCTTCTCGATCAGTCTGTTCCCGCCGGTGAACCGTTGGTAATTAGTGACGCTATCGTTACGGCGCGTCTTCAGGAAAATCCGGCGGCATATGACAAAGCGGGCGAGATGCACTATGACATTATCTCGGCATTTATCAAGAGCATACGCGGTAGTGATCCCGATGCTGCTATCTATTGGCTCGCCCGCATGATTGCCGGTGGGGAAGACCCTGAATTTATAGCCCGTCGCCTTGTGATTTTGGCTGGCGAAGATATAGGATTGGCAAATCCTAATGCGCTATTGCTTGCCAACACAACGTTTGATGTGATTAAGAAAATCGGTATGCCTGAGGGGCGTATTCCATTGGCTGAGTGTGTGGTATATCTTGCGACATCGCCTAAGAGCAATTCGGCTTATCTGTCGATTGATGCGGCTCTCGCTGAGGTTAACCGTTCGGGTGATTTACCTGTGCCTTTGCATCTGAGAAATGCACCGACTTCGCTGATGAAAGAGTTGGGCTATGGTGCTGATTATAAGTATGCTCATGATTATCCGGGACATTTTGTGAAGCAGCAATTTTTGCCGGACGGCTTGACCGGACATCGATTTTGGACACCTGCTGATAATCCTGCCGAGAAAAAACTTGACGAACTTCAACAATCTCGTTGGCAACGCTGATTTAAACGTTTGCCAATGAATTTTTATTCAAAATATTACAAATTGAGGAAATTTTAGTATCTTTGCAAAAGTCAAATTTAATTGATGTGATAGGCAATGATACTTGATCCGTTACAAGACCCCCGTGTTGTGATTCCTGAGCCGGCTTTGCGCAGACTTCCATGGTATCTGGCATATGTTTCTCTGCTCCGCCAAAAAGGAGTGGAATATGTTTCTTCAACCCAGATTTCGCGTGACCTCAGTGTCGATTCTTCACAAATCGCAAAGGATCTTTCATTCCTGAACATCAAGGGCAAAACCCGCATCGGTTATGAAGTGGCATCCCTCGAGCAGGTATTACAAAATTTCTTGGGTTTCCGCTTGAGCCACAACGCTTTGATTGTTGGAGTCGGTAGTCTTGGAGGCGCTTTGATTCAGGATTCGGGTCTTGAGCAATTCGGGCTAAACATCGTTGCCGGATTTGACGTTAACCCTCAGATAATTGGTCGTACGATATGCGGTATCCCTGTGTTTGACGTAAAAGAGCTCGAATTACGCCGCCGTCAGTTTGCCGCTGAAATTGGAATTATTACAGTCCCGGTTCAGGCAGCCCAGGAGGTTGCCGACAAATTTGTGGCTGCCGGGGTCAAGGCATTGTGGAATTTCACTCCGTTCCGCATAAAGGTTGATGAGGAGCAGATTGTGGTTCAAAACACTTCGATTTATGCCCATCTTGCCGTAATGTATAACCGACTCAATCTCTCCAAAATCCGTAGCCATTTCAGCGGGGAAGGAGATGTGCAATGAAGATACTCGCAATCAACCGACCAGTAAACGAGCCGGTTAGCATATCTAACCGCGTTGACCTGCTTGCCGACTCTTCAATTATTCATAACAATAAACCGCTTTTTCTACCCGATGAGGGTGAGGGTTTTACGGGGTCGATTCATCCAGCTGTGCACATCTGTCACGTTGGTCGCTCTATCTCTCAGAAATTTGCATTACGCTATTACGATTCATTTACGTTGGTACTTCGTGTGACTCCGCCTGCCAATGCTGAGATTCCGCTTGGGTCGGCGATTGATATTTCGTTTGACTCGGCGTTGGGCGTTGGGGAATGGACTTCCATTCAATCGGTTGAAGGGGAGAGCGTTACATTCGCCTGCGATGCGTTGACTGAACCCGTGACAATCAGTATAGGTTCGCTGAAGATTGATGAGACAGTCGCAATGTTGAGCCGTTATTTCACGCTTAAAAATGGAGACATTATCATTCCGTCACTCTCGCCGTTACCGACATTCCCTTTGCAAATCGACACCCGACTCACGGCATCGGTAAATTCTGTACAACTCCTTGATTTAAAGATTAAATGAACGATAATATAACACCTGTCGAGGCTGCTCTATATCTTTTCCCTGTTCCGTTGTCCGACGGTTCGCTTGACCGAATTTTGCCATCGGTTAACACGCAATTGTTAAACGGAATATCTCATTTTATTGTCGAGAATGTACGTTCGGCTCGTCGTTTCATTAAAAAGTGTAACCATGCCGCTGATATCGACTCGATGACTTTCTATGTGCTTAACCGTCAGACGCCTGTAACGGCTATCCCGCCGATGCTTGATGCGCTTGCCAACGGTCAGCCGATGGGGGTAATTTCTGAAGCCGGATGTCCTGCCGTTGCCGACCCGGGAGCTGATGTGGTAGCTATCGCTCAACAACGTGGCTATAAAGTAGTTCCGCTCGTTGGTCCGTCAAGCATTCTGATGGGACTTATGGGGTCGGGTTTCAATGGTCAGAGCTTTGCATTCCTCGGCTATTTGCCGATTGATAAAGACCAGCGACAAAAGCAGTTGCACGATATGCAAAAATCGATTGTGTCACGTGACCAAACTCAGATTTTCATTGAGACTCCATATCGCAACAACCGCATAATCGCTGACATTGCAGCCGCTTTACCCGGGTCGTTGAAGTTATGTGTCGCGTCAGACATAAGTGGTCCTAACGAGTCAATCATCACCCGACCTCTATCATGGTGGGTAAAAGCGAAATTTGACTACGACAAAACCCCAACCATTTTTCTCCTATATAAATAATATACAGAATGCCTCGCCTTCGCATAAACAGTATCGATATAGACCGCCAGCCGTCGCTTTTTGACGACCTGGAGATGAAAGATTATAAGGTTCCCGAAGTTCCTGTTATCCGTTTTATTTCGTTTGGTAGCGGAAGCAGTGGCAACTGCTCATATATCGGTAATGACAAGGAAGGTTTTTTGATTGACGCCGGAGTGGCACCCGACAAAGTCATTCCCGAACTGAAAAGGCGTGGAATTTTACTCTCATCGGTGCGTGGAGTGTTATTGACCCACGACCATGGCGACCATGTGAGATATGTCTATAAGTTGCTGAAAAAAGCGCCCCACATGGCGGTTTATGCCACACCTAAAGCACTCGGCGGACTCCTGCGACGCCACACAATCTCATCACGCATCCGCGACTATCATCGCCCGATTTATATCGAAACTCCATTCAAAATCGGGTCGTTTGAAATAACACCGTTTCAAACGTTGCACGACGGGACCGACAACGTCGGCTTTTTTATTGCCCTCGGAGACCTCACGATGGCTATAGCTACCGATCTCGGCTCGATAACCGACCGTGTTGACCATTACATGAGACTTGCAAAACATATCGTTATCGAGTCAAATTATGACGTTGAAATGCTCCGGAACGGCAGTTATCCTCAGTATCTCAAGGCTCGCATCGTGGCTCCAAACGGGCACCTTGACAACGAGGTAACCGCCTCATTTCTCGCCTCGATATACACCCCGATGTTGTCTCACATCTTCCTGTGCCACCTCTCAAATGAGAACAACGAGCCACAGCTTGCTCTCAATACCGTTAGCCGAGCGTTAACCTCAATCGGAGTCACAGTGGGAGATGCGTCAGGTTCGCTTGAAACCCGCGATGCCGACGTTCAGCTCTATGCCCTCCCGCGATTTGAGCCGTCGCTGTTTTTCACGTTGAAATAAAGATTTGGACAGGAGGGTCGGATTTTGATAAAATAAATTTAATAAACTAATAAATTGATTATGAAGACTGTAACCTATAATACTGAAGGGACTTGCTCTAAACAAATTAAGTTTGTGCTCACTGATGACGGCACTATTGATAATGTAGAATTTCTCGGAGGATGTCATGGAAACCTCCAGGGGATAGCGGCACTCGTTAAAGGTCGCCACCCCGAAGAAGTCATCGCCACTCTGAAGGGCATCCGTTGCCACGATAAAGCAACATCGTGCCCAGATCAGCTCGCCAGGGCATTGGAACAGGTGATGTAAAAGAGAAAAGGACGTGTTGCCCGTTGGTTAGGAAACGGATGCGAGAATATACTTCTTGGTGTTGCACAGCCGATAATATTTTGTTAATCTCAATTGACTGATCGTGCCGAAAAGATGAGTGTATTCGTTAATTCTACATACTGGTATTAAATTTAATTTTATTTTGTTTTATGGAGCAAAATTGCTACATTTGTATCGTAAAAATAAGATGTAAATTTAATGTAGTATTGTTATGAAAGTAAATATCATTGTTGAACAGAATAAAGATGGTTTCTACTCTTGCTTTGTTAGAGAGGATGTTCCGTATGTTGGTTTGATAGGTTATGGCGCTTCATCAGTAGAAGCAATAGACTCGCTTATTCAATTCTACAACGAATCAAAATCAGAACTTGCAAAAGAAGGAAAGATTGTGCCTGATCTTGAATTTACAATCCACTATGATATGTCTTCTTTCTTCAATCGTTTTGATTTCCTTAAAATCTCAAAGGTGGCTGAACTTGCGGGTATTAATCCTTCCTTGTTAAGAAAATATACATCGGGCGTAGCTTTTGCCGGTCCGAAACAGTACGAAAAACTCTATACCGCTATCCAAAAAATTGCAGCCGAACTTGCGTCCGCCTCTTTTTAAGTCGTTTAATATATTTATAACATTGTGCATTATGCATTCAGCATTATGAATTGGTTCAAGTGAACTTTATTGCCGTGAAAAGCATTTTATTATAAAGAGACGAGGGAAAAGAGGCTGCGATATATGACAGTCGATGACCCGCTTCTTCAACTATTAAAATTAACCTCATAATCAAACAATTTAAAATTATTACTACTATGTCGTCACTTTCAATTACTACCGGTGACATTTATGTAATGTCAATCATCTTTTTGATGGTATTTTTCGGACTCGCACTTGTAACAGCATTCTTAACCCCTAACCGTCCAAGCGGAACTGACAAGTCAACTCGTCGTGTATGGTTCTGGGTATTGGGTGTAGCAAGCGGTATCTTTAACTATGCTTATTTCTCTTTTGTCGCAATTCCTGACAGTTGGGTTAAGCTCACAAGCATCGCTCAGGCAATGCCGGCAAATATCCAGGCTTATGCCGATCTTAATGCAGCCAACGTTTGGGCTTCAATCTGCGTGGTAATCGTTTATATCTTCGTCGGATTTATCGTTTCACGCTGCTGCTCAAGAACTAAACTCGGCAGCTGGTTCTAATCAACTGATAAAACGTATAATAAAGGCGCGTCCCATTATAAAGGGATGCGCTTTTTTTCATTCGTAAATGGCGATTTTGTATGCTCGATTGAGTTATATTGGCAAAATTGATGTATATTTGTCGGAAAATAAACCAATCTATTATAATGATGATTACAAAGAGAATTTTGCCAATCGTGGCTTTGGGTGTCGCTTTTGTTGTGGCAGCTACAACGCCGATGAGATATGGAACCGGGCTTAAGGCGACCGGATCGGATGAACCTGCTCACACGATTTTTACTAACCCGGGTGAAGATTGTTCGACATCGATGTCGGTGAGTTTTGCAACACCCGTTGGAAAGGAGTCGAAATTAGTGCTAATCAATAAAGCGTCGGGTGATACCTCGGTGGTAGTGTCAAAGGGCGTAATCTGCACAACTTTTGACTCGATTAACTCAAAGCTGGGCGACAATAGCGATGTTTATGAGCGTCATGTCTTTGATCACCATGTTGTTAGATTAACCGATTTGACTCCTGATACTCGGTATGAATATTATATTGAATCAGCTACTCCGAGTGGGGTCGTTAAGTCGGAACCACATTATTTTATTACTGCGGGAGCGCCTGCCTGGAAGGCTGCTGTCATCGGTGACTTCCACCATTATTCGCCGCTTTGGGGACGCATTGACCACTCTATGTCGATGATTAACGTGATTGACAGCGTTGCCGGTGGTGTTGACTGGGTGTTGTCACCCGGCGACCAGTGTGCATGGGGCGGCAGTTATAACTACTGGACCGAATTGGCAAGTCAACCTCAATATAAAAGTATGATGTGGGGAGCGGTGCAAGGCAATCACGACCACATGACTCGCGACAATGCTAAATCTGACCTTTATTTCAGGGATTCACACGCCAATCCCGACAACGGCTATAGCGGACAAGAGGGCATTTCATACTGGTTTAAATATGGTGATGTTCTGTTCATTATGCTCAACAACGAGGCTATGAGAACTAAGGCGTCTCTTGAACCGGTATTTGAATGGATGGAAAAGGTTGTTGCTGAAAATCCGTCACGTTATATCGTTGTGGTTGAGCACTATGAATGGCTTATCGGCACTAATGGTACAAACAGCCAACTTGACCGATTCTACGAAATCTTTGACCGTTTGGGCGTTGATCTCGCAATTTCGGGTAACAACCACGCCTATCTGCGCACTCCGGCTTTGAAAGATCGTCAGCCTGTGGCGGCCGGACAAGGAACATTCTATGTTGTGGCATCGTCGAGCGACAACGGTCGCGGACGTGCTCTCAAACCGATTGAAGCTAACGACGAAATTATCTCGACACGTTGGAGCGAGGGAGCTCACACCGTTGGTGCAATGTTGATGGATGTTGATTCGACCCGAATTGTGATGTCGCTATATGACCGAAACGGGTCGGTTAGAGATACGTTTACCGTACCGGCTAAAAGCGCTCGATAGAATAGCCGTGTGCCGTCAGCGTATCGAGCATGGCGGGTAGATAGCGATAAAATTTGTCGTTGCGAGTTGAATCGGTACCGAGGTGTATCAGAATTATTGCCCCGTCAACGCCGTGTGTCGATTCGCGGTCGAGAAATTGCTTCCATATCACATCAGATGGGGTGTAATATGACAAGTCGGGCGTGGTATAGTCGCGATATGTCTCAATGCCTGGCGAAAGATTGATCGGGGACAGTCCTGCCGATTTGAAAGCATCAATATGCTCGGCATTATACCATTCGTATGACGGCACGAGATAGAGCGCACTGTCGCGGACGATTCCAAAATCGGCAAGATGACGATAGGCGGCTTCCATGTCGGCGAGTGCGCTGTCGGCGGTGGCGAGAGTGGTGCGCTCTTTGTTCCAGTCGGCAAGCAGAATGTGTCGGTCGCCATGAGGTCCGACATAATGACCGTCGGCAATAGTTCGGCGGATGATCGGATGATTGACGCTGTCACGCATAAAGTTGCCGGTAAAGAAAAAAGAAGCCTTCAATTTGCGTTTTTCGAGGTTGTCGAGAGCAAATGCTCCGCCTTCAAAGGCTGAGTCGGCAGTGAAAATAAACTGAACGGTTTTATGACCGGGAACCGTACGCTTAATGGCGCAACCATAAGAGTCAAACACCCATCCCGAATTGTCAGATGGGCGCCCGGTCGAACACGATAGCATTAACGCAACCCCAACAATTATTGTAGTAAAAGTAAGAAGTCTCATAGTCAATTATTTTGACGCAAAGATAGCGATTTTAATGATTTTGACGAGTGACTTACTTAAAAAAGTTTAAAAAAGGTGGGTAAAGTGTTATTTTTTAGCTATCTTTGAACCCGATTATGCATTTATGTAAAAAAATATCATCTGTTCTTGTTGGGTCAATCGTGCTTTTTTGCGCTTGTTCCGGCAAGTCAAACTCGTCTCCGATAAACGCAACGGCTGAGCCGGCTACGACAAAAAAACTTGAGACTGTGGACTTTAACGCCGATAGCGCGTATGCCCATGTTGCCGAACAGGTAGCGATGGGACCTCGTGTGCCGGGAAGCGAAGCTAATGCCAAGCTCGGCAAATATATTGTTGACCACCTTAATAAATATGGTGCCGACACTGTGTTGGTTCAACGCACCAATGCCATGGTTGCCGACAAATCGACACCTATCACCAATATTATGGGACGATTTGGCGTTGACCGTCACAAACGAGTGATCTTGTTGGCCCACTATGATACACGTCCGATTGCCGACGAAGACCCCGAAGAATCAAAACGTAATCAACCGATTGACGGTGCAAACGACGGAGGTAGCGGAACTGGCGTATTGCTTGAAATTGCACGCACTATCGGACAACAGATGCCTGATTCAATCGGCGTAGATATACTTTTTGTTGATGCTGAAGACTCGGGTAACTCGGGCGATGACGAGTCGTGGTGTATCGGCACTAAAGAATGGGTAAAACGGATGCCCTATAAAATAGGAATGAAGCCACGTTTCGGCATATTGCTCGATATGGTTGGCGGACGTAATGCCGTTTTCCATCGCGAGTATTTTTCAGAGCAGGCAGCACGCTCGATTAACGATAAAGTGTGGTCGCGCGCTGCAGTTTCTGGTTTTGGGTCACGTTTCCCCAACTCGGTTGGAATCCCTGTTGTTGACGACCATGTGCCGTTGATTAAAGTCGGAATTCCCACGATTGACATTATCGAAAACCGTAACCCGTCAACCGGCTACTTCAATCCGACCTGGCACACTCATGCCGACAACTTGTCAAATATCGACAAAGAAACTCTCGGTGTTGTCGGTCAGGTAGTTGTCAACACATTATATAATGAGAAGTAAATAAACTATATATGACTATTCAAGAAACCGAAAACGAAATAATTGATGAATTCACCGATATCGACGATTGGATGGATCGATATGCGATGATCATTGATATGGGTAACTCGCTTCCCCCGATTGATGAGAAATATCGCACCCCCGAACACCTTATCAAAGGCTGTCAGAGCCGAGTTTGGGTGAATGCCGAACTGAAAGATGACAAAGTTGTTTACACAGCCGATTCTGATGCTGTTATCGTCAAAGGTATCATCTCGATGCTTATCAAAGTTTTGTCAAACCACACTCCCGACGAAATTTTGAACGCCGACCTCAGCTTTATCGATAAAATCGGACTCGCCGAGCACCTTTCACCAACCCGTTCAAACGGACTTCTTGCAATGCTTAAGCAGATGAGACTCTATGCTTTAGCCTATAAAACAAAACTTGAAAACAATAAATCTTAAATATAAACCTTAAATAAACAGAATCATGTTCAAAGACCAACCAAAGGGGTTGATCCCCGCCGCCCTCAGTAACATGGGCGAACGTTTCGGCTATTACATTATGAATGCCGTTCTGGTCTTGTTCCTCTGCTCTAAGTTTGGTCTTTCAGAGGAAACAAGTGCTTTAGTCTACTCATTTTTTTATGCAGGTATCTACCTGTTTGGACTTGTGGGTGGATTGATTGCTGATAAAACTCAAAATTATAAGGGTACAATTATCAGCGGTATTGTTATTATGACCTTAGGCTACTGCCTCTTGTCAATTCCTATTTTGTCAACTGAAGAAAATCTTTCTTGGTTGTTACCCTTGACCTGTTTTGCACTCTTCTTGATTGCATTTGGTAACGGTTTGTTCAAAGGTAATCTTGCAGCAATCGTAGGTCAGCTCTATGACAACCCAAAATATGCTGACAAACGCGACGCCGGCTTCCAGATTTTCTATGTATTCATCAACATTGGTGGTATCGCAGCTCCGTTCATCGCTCCGATGCTCCGCAGCTGGTGGCTTGGTGTTCACAACCTTAGCTACAATGCAAAACTCCCTGCACTTTGCCATGAATACCTCAGCGTAACCGACAACATGTCAACCGAGAACGCAAACAACCTCTACGCTCTCATCTCTCAAGTAGGTGGTGACGCAGCCGGCAACATTCAGCAGTTCTGCACCGAATATCTCGATGTATTCAACACCGGTATCCACTACTCATTTATCGCTTCAGTAGCTGCAATGTGTATTTCTCTTACCATTTTCATGCTTTATAAAAAAGGACTTCCCACTCCTGTTGCTAAAGCTAAAACCGAATCAGTTAAAATTTCGGCTGAAGAACGTGCTGCAATGGCAAAAGAAATCAAACAGCGCATGCTCGCTCTCTTTGCAGTGCTTGGCATTGTAATCTTCTTCTGGTTCTCATTCCACCAGAACGGTACTTCACTCTCACTCTTCGCTCGTGACTTTGTCGATACATCAACAATCGACCCCGAAATATGGCAGGCTGTTAACCCATTCTTTGTTGTGTTCCTCACTCCGGTTGTAATGGCTGTGTTTGCTGCTCTCGGACGTCGTGGCATCGTGATTTCAACTCCTAAAAAGATTGCAATCGGTATGGGTATCGCCGGCTTGGCATTCCTTTTCCTCGCCCTTTATTCATACGCTGCAGGCTATCCTTCAGGTACAGAATTCCGTGAAATGCCCGTTGCTGAATCAAGCTCAATGCTTGCCGGTGCATGGGTGCTCATCCTTCTCTACTTCTTCTTGACAGTAGCAGAGCTTTTCATCTCACCCCTCGGACTTTCATTCGTATCAAAAGTTGCTCCCTCTCACATGCAGGGTCTTTGCCAGGGTCTCTGGCTTGGTGCAACCGCGCTCGGAAACCTTCTTTTGTGGATCGGACCGTTGATGTATAACGCATGGCCTTTGTGGCAGTGCTGGACCGTTTTCCTTGTAGTATGTCTCATCTCGATGGGCGTTATGTTTGCAATGGTAAAATGGCTTGAGCGCGTAACTTCAGCTCAGGCAGCCTGATAAAACAGAAAAAAATTCTAAAACAGAATAAAAAATTTTGCTAATCGGGCGAAAAGTCGTATCTTTGCCGCGCAAATTGCGACTAAAGTCCGATTAGCAAAGTAATTAACCTATTTATTAACCATTTTTTAATGACTCAAGAAGTAAAAAACTCTCCAATCGAAGATTTCGATTGGGAAGCCTTTGAAAAAGGCGAATCTCACGGCGAGAAATCACGTGAAGAACTTACCAAAACTTATGACGAATCGCTCAACACCGTCAAAGACAAAGAAGTAATCGAAGGTACCATCATCGCGCTCAACAAACGCGAAGCAGTGGTTAACATCGGCTACAAGAGCGATGGTATTATCCCCGTCAGCGAATTCCGTTACAACCCCGACATCAAAGTTGGTGATGTTGTAGAGGTATTCATTGAAAACCAGGAGGATAAAAAAGGTCAACTCATCCTCTCTCACCGCAAAGCTCGCGCATCTCGTTCTTGGGAGCGCATCAACGAAGCTCTTGCAAACGACGAAATCATCAAAGGTTACATCAAATGCCGTACTAAAGGCGGTATGATCGTTGATGTATTTGGTATCGAAGCGTTCCTCCCCGGTTCACAAATCGATGTTAAACCTATCCGCGACTACGATATCTTTGTTGGCAAAACAATGGAATTCAAAGTTGTTAAAATCAACGAAGAATTCAAAAACGTTGTTGTTAGCCACAAAGCTCTCATCGAAGCAGAACTCGAGCAACAGAAACAAGAAATTATTTCTAAACTTGAAAAAGGTCAGGTGCTCGAAGGTACCGTTAAAAATATTACCTCTTACGGCGTATTTATCGACCTCGGCGGTGTTGATGGTCTTATCCACATCACCGACCTCTCATGGGGTCGCGTAAATCACCCCGAAGAAGTTGTTCAACTCGACCAGAAACTCAACGTTGTTATCCTCGACTTCGATAACGAGAAAAAACGTATTGCTCTTGGTCTCAAACAACTTCATCCTCATCCCTGGGATGCGCTCAACGCTGATCTCAAAGTTGGTGACAAAGTTAAAGGTCGCGTAGTTGTAATGACTGATTATGGTGCATTCATCGAAATCGCTCCCGGTGTTGAAGGTCTCATCCACGTTAGTGAAATGTCTTGGAGCCAGCATCTCCGTTCAGCTCAGGACTTCATGAAAGTTGGCGACGAAATCGAAGCAGTTGTTCTTACTCTCGATCGTGACGAACGTAAAATGTCACTCGGTCTCAAACAGCTCAAGAAAGATCCCTGGGAAGATATCGAAGTTCGCTATCCCGTTGGCAGCAAACACTCTGCAAAAGTTCGTAACTTCACTAACTTCGGTGTATTCGTAGAAATCGAAGAAGGCGTTGACGGTCTTATCCACATCAGCGACCTCTCTTGGACTAAGAAAATCAAACACCCCAGTGAGTTCACTCAGATCGGCGCAGATATCGATGTTCAGGTTCTCGAAATCGACAAAGAAAACCGTCGTCTCAGCCTCGGTCACAAACAGCTCGAAGAAAATCCCTGGGATGTATTCGAAACTGTATTTACCGTTGGTTCAGTTCACGAAGGTACTATTGTAGAAATGCTTGATAAAGGTGCTGTAATCGCACTTCCCTATGGCGTTGAAGGCTTTGCAACTCCCAAACATCTTACTAAAGAAGATGGTTCAGTTGCTAAAGTTGACGAAAAACTTCCCTTCAAGGTTATCGAGTTCAACAAAGATAGCAAACGTATCATCGTTAGTCACAGCCGCACATTTGAAGAAGAAGCTGCTCCTGCTGCTAAACCTGCTGCAGAAAAAGCTGCTCCTAAAAAACGTGCATCTAAGAAAGCTGCTGCTGAAGAAACTCCCGCTCTCAATGCACCCGCTGCTACAACAACTTTGGGTGACCTTGAAGCTCTTGCAGCTCTTAAAGAACAGCTCTCAAAAGACAAATAAGGAATTCCTCCTATATTGTTAATATAAAGTTGCCTCGGAATTTTCCGGGGCAACTTTTTTTATAGGTTCATCCTCTTCAAGGATGTAAAGATGGGGAATATCCCGATCACAGCCAAGGCACTTCGTGTCATGACTGAGTTACCATAAGTTGTTTGTCTTCGACAAACCAATTATAAGCCGGAGAGGGCGTTGCAATGTATGACTTGTGCGTCCTGTTTCCCATGGTTGTAGGGATGCTCCCTGGAGCATCTACTGGAGTCGGTAAAGCCGACGATGTATAGTTAACCGATTGCGATTGAGGCGTCAACGCCGAAAGAGCTGTCAGAAAAGGAGAAAGATAAAAGATGGAGTTGTGCGAAGCATAACGACGTATAAATACTTATAATAAAAATATGGGAGCTATGCCATTGACGGCATAGCTCCCATACATTATATA
>JAIDRE010000046.1 GCA_029061925.1 Muribaculaceae bacterium
ATCCAAGGCTGAACAGGTCGAGTGCTTCTTCGCGAATCTGGAGAGCATCGTGCCAGCTCTCAAAAAGGCGTTGCTGGTCAAGCTTATCCCAAATTTCATAAAGTTCGCGAACAAGTTCGTGATCTTCAGGCGAAACTTCCTCGTTGTCTTTCCAGATTGGCAGACTGGTGGTCTCCAGAACTTCAAAAATCAAGATTGAGTGGTGGGCTGTCAAAGAGCGTCCGCTCTCATTGATTATATTAGGCTGTTTAAGTCCATTTTTCTCGCAGGCATCAACAAGGGTATAGACGGCGTCATTGGCATACTCCTGAATCGAGTAGTTCATCGAACTTTCGTTTGCCGAGTTGCGTGTTCCGTCATAGTCAACGCCAAGTCCTCCGCCAATATCCACAAAATCAATGTTAAAGCCCATTTTTGAGAGCTGAACATAGAACTGCATTGCCTCGCGGAGTGCGTTTTTGATGCGGCGAATTTTGGTGATCTGGCTACCGATATGGAAATGAATCAATTTGAGAGACGGCATTAAATCACGTTTTTTCAAAAAATCGAGCGCATACAGTAATTCGCTTGAGTTCAAGCCGAATTTTGATTGATCACCACCCGATTCTTCCCATTTACCAGAACCTGAACTTGAGATTTTGATGCGGATACCGATATTAGGTGTGATTTTCAGACGTTTGGCAATATCAGCAATCATGTGAAGCTCGTTGAGTTTTTCAACAACGAGAAAAATGCGGCGTCCCATCTTCTGTGCCAAAAGAGCGAGCTCGATATAGTTTGCATCTTTATATCCGTTACAGATAATCAAGGCATTCGCTGCAATGTTGGTTGCCAATACTGCGTGAAGTTCAGGTTTTGAACCGGCTTCGAGACCGATGTTAAACTTCTTGCCGTGAGCGACAATTTCCTCAACAACCTGTCTCATCTGGTTAACCTTGATGGGATAGATAACGAAGTTTTGACCGGTATATTTATATTGGGCGGATGCATTTTTAAAGCAACGTGAGATCTTTTCTACTCGATTGTCAAGAATATCGGGGAAACGAAGAAGAACCGGCGCGGTAATATCGCGAACCTGAAGTTCATCCATAATTTCTTTAAGGTCAACCGAAGCATATCCTTCACGTGGAGTCACCTGAACGTGACCCTTACTGTTAATGGAAAAGTACTGTCGTCCCCAGCCATTAATATTATACAGCTCGGCACTGTCTTCAATACGCCATTTTCTCATCGGCATTTTTCAATTATAATTTTAAAGTAAACAATAGCTCGGATCTTACCCGAAGTGTTTTTAAATACGACACAAAATTACATATAAAATTTTAGTTTGAACCCATATTTTTCAAAGAACCGATAAAAAATAAAGATTTTTAGTAAAAAAAGTCTAAAATTTTTGCATTTATTTTTGTTGGAATTGTGAAAAACACTAACTTTGCGCCAAATTCACGAGAATAAAATTACAACTATTTAATATCACATTATGATGAATTTCAAATCTATTATCACTATCGCCTCTTGCAGCACTATTTTGCTCACAGGCTGTAGCAAAAAATTGAATCAGTTCAGCGCTGATTATTTTACAGTTAATCCCAATCCGCTCGAAGTAGTCGGTGACCGCGTTCCCGCAACCGTTACTGCTAACATTCCTGCTAAATTTTTCGTTAAAAACGCTGAAGTAACCGTTACTCCTTACCTCGTATTCGACGGACAGGAAGTTGCTTCTCAGTCTTATAGCTTCCAGGGCGAAAAAGTTCGTGGTAACAACCCTGTTATCAGCTATGAAAACGGTCAGTCTGTTACTATCCCCGTGATGTACAACTACCAGCCTGAAATGATTCAGAGCCAGCTCGCTCTCGCTTTTGAAGTTCGTCAGGGTAGCAAACAATATGCTCTTCCCCGCGTTATCGTTGCTAACGGCGTTATCGCTACCGCAGCTTTTGCTGATGCCGGTACTGTAAACCCCGCTATCGCTCCCGATAACTTCCAGCGCATCATCAACGAAAAATATGCTGCTGACATTCTCTTCCTCATCAACCGCGCTAACATCCGCAACGATCAACTCAAAACTTCTGAAATGATCGACCTCAACAACGAGATTGCTAACGCTAACGCTGCCAAAAACCGTCAGATCAAAGAACTCAACATTTCTTCTTACGCATCTCCCGACGGTACTTGGGCATTCAACAGCAAACTCGCTCAGGATCGTGAAAATACTACCAAAAAATATCTTAACGATCAGCTTAAAAAAGATAATATCACTGAATTTGGCGAACTCACCGCTAACTTCACTCCTGAAGACTGGGAAGGTTTCCAGAAACTCGTTGCTAAGAGCAACATCCAGGATAAAGACCTCATCCTCAGCATCCTTTCAATGTATAAAGATCCCGAACAGCGCGAAAGAGAAATCCGCAACCTTTCTTCTGTATTTGATCAGCTTGCTGAAACTATCCTTCCCCAACTTCGTTTCTCTCGCATCACTGCTTCAATCGACGTAATCGGTAAGAGCGATCAAGAAATCATGGAACTCTTCCAGACTAACCCCAGCGCTCTTTCAGTTGATGAAATCCTCTACGCTGCTACCCTCACCAACAACAACGCTCAGAAAATCAAAATCTACGAAACTGCTGCTCGTCAATATCCCAACGACTACCGCACTTTCAACGATCTTGGTGTAGCTCAGTTCATTGCAGGTGATTACAACGCTGCTCAAGCAAACTTTGCTCAGGCTGCTCGCATCGCTCCCTCTGAAGCTCAACCCCAGCTCAACCTTGGTCTCGCTTCTCTCGTTAAGAAAGACTACCGCGATGCTAAACAGAAATTTGGTAACGCTTCTAACCTTAACGAAGTTAACGACGCCCTCGGTACTCTCTACCTCATGCAGGGTGATGTAAATGCTGCTAACCAGGCATTTGGTAACTCTAAGAGCAACAACGCCGCTCTCGCTCAAATTCTTTCTAAGAACTACAGCCAAGCTAAAAACACTCTCGCCGGCGTAGCTAATCCCGATGCTACTACTTATTACCTCACTGCTGTTCTCGGTGCTCGCACCAACAACGAAGCTATGGTAAAAGACAACCTCAAAAAAGCTGTAAAACTCAATCCTTCTCTTGCTGCTAAAGCTGCTAAAGACCTTGAGTTTGCAAACTTCAACATCACTAACATCGCTTATTGATTTTAAAGTTTTCATAATGGAAATGTCGCCGCTCCATCGTGTTGATTGGGCGGCGATATTTTCTTAATTAACAACAATGAATTTAATAGATACTCTTTTTGTCAATCATTCGGCGTTGCAAGCTATTATCGTCATCTCGCTTTGCTGCGCCTTAGGACTTGCATTCGGAAAAATTAAAATTGCCGGCGTTTCGCTTGGTGTGACATTTGTCTTTTTTGTTGGTATTCTTGCAGGTCACCTCGGACTCTCGATTGACAGTGAAATGCTTCATTATGCACAAAACTTTGGTCTTGTGCTCTTTGTCTATGAACTTGGTGTACAGGTCGGACCCGGATTTTTCAGCTCGCTCGCTAACGGCGGTATAAAACTGAATATGCTCGGTCTTTTACTCGCATTGCTTACCCTCGCAACAGCCATAATTCTAACACACATCACTCCAGTTTCACTCCCCGACATGATGGGATTGTTCTGTGGAGCAACAACCAACACCCCCGCTCTCGGTGGCGTTCAACAAACCCTTAGCCAACTTGATATTCCTTCAAGCACCCCGGCTCTCGGATGTGCCGTGACATATCCCCTCGGCGTTGTCGGCGTCATACTCGCAATTATTTTTATGAGAAAAATATTTGTGAGACAAAACGAAATCACCGATGCGCCTATCCACAATATTCCCAAACCTGCTATCACTGAATTTGACATTGCTAATCCCGGTATTTACGGCAAAAAAATATCTGACGTCGCTCGTGTTTCAAACACTCACTTTGTCATCTCACGCCTATGGCACAACGGTGAAGTTTCGATTCCGACATCTGACACACTCCTTAACCAAGGAGACCGTGTGCTCGTTGTCTCAACTCCCGAAGACGTAAATTCACTCCTTATATTATTTGGCGAACAGGAAAACAAAGACTGGAACACAGCCGACATTGACTGGAACGCGGTTGATCGCTGTCTCATTTCCCGCAAACTAATCGTCACCCATCCAAAACTTAACGGCAAAACACTTGGGTCTCTGCGACTTCGTAATCTTTATGGAATAAACATCAGTCGAGTTTATCGAAACGGCGTTCCTTTGCTTGCTACTCCCGACCTGCGACTCTTACTCGGAGATCGCATTGTTGTCGTTGGCGAAGAATCGGCAATCAACAAAATCGAGCCTATCCTCGGTAACGCAGCAAAAGTCCTCGACTAACCGAATCTCGTTGCCGTGTTCATCGGTATTGTTCTTGGCGTGGCACTCGGTTCGATACCATTCCGCTTCCCGGGAATCAGCTCAGCCGTTTGTCTCGGACTTGCCGGTGGTCCTATCATCATGGGAATCCTTGTCGGTACATTTGGTCCGCGCCTGCGTCTGATTACCTACACAACTACAAGCGCAAACCTTATGCTACGTGCAATCGGTCTTGCACTCTATCTCGCCTGTCTCGGCATCGACTCCGGAGCCCACTTCTTTGAGACAGTCTTCCGTAGCGAGGGCGTGCTTTGGATTGCATTAGGAGCATTCCTAACAATCGTGCCAACAATTATACTCGGATTATTTGCATTGAAAGTTCTGAAAATCGACTATGGTACCGTCTGCGGTATGTTGTGTGGTTCAATGGCAAACCCAATGGCTCTCGACTATGCCAATACAACACTTCCGGGCGACCGTCCATCAATCGCCTATGCAACCGTCTATCCGCTCAGCATGTTTGCCCGTGTTATCCTTGTCCAAGTCGTAATATTACTGTTACTCTAACTCCGCATAATAATGACTAACTTACAAGTAATTCAAAATAAAATCTATGAGATCAGAGGTCGAAAAGTAATGCTTGATCGAGACTTGGCTGAATTATACCTAGTCACCACCTCTAATCTAAATAAGGCGGTGAAACGAAACATAAAAAGATTCCCTGATGATTTTATGTTTCAATTGACTAAACAAGAATTTGAGGAGTTAAGAGATAACTTGATATTCCAAAATGGAACATCAAATTGGGGAGGTACACGAAAACTACCCTACGCATTTACTGAACAAGGCTTAGCCATGCTATCCGGACTGCTTAATAGTGATATTGCAATTCAAGTAAATATAAATATTATGCGTGCATTTGTATATGTACGCCAGATGATTACAGACAACTCCCCGTTAAAACGTCTGTCAACTCTCGAAAAGAACTTTAACGAACTAAAACAAGACCTGGAAGATATTTTTGCTGATTATAACGATATCAACGAAGATACAAGAGCCCAAATTGAAGCGATTAATAACTCTATAGCCGAACTTCAAACTAAACACAAAACATTATCTCGACGTCCAGTAGGGTTTATTAAACCCAAAGAATAAATATACAACAATTAAGCCCGTTAGCAAAAGTTCATAGGTATTCGTTTAAATAGTAAAAAAGAAAGTGCTAAGACCTATAACAAACTCTATAACATTATTTATATAAAATAAGACCGTTCTATTTGGCAAATTTAGTATCTTTGTAAATTAATTTATCGAATATCATTTACAAAGCTATGCTCACCGCCGACAATTTTGCCGACAAAATCAATCAGGCAATCGCCGATATTCAATATCCGGTGAATCCTGCTGGTCTCTATCAACCAATAAAATACACTCTCGAGGGTGGAGGCAAACGCCTTCGTCCTCTACTGCTTTTAGCTTCCTGCGATGCTGTTTCGGGCGACTGCAACGCGGCTATTAATCAAGCTCTTGCGATTGAGATATTCCACAATTTCACGCTTCTTCACGACGACGTGATGGACAATGCCGACATCCGTCGCGGACGTCCTACAGTTCACCGTCGCTGGAACGACAACACGGCAATACTTTCGGGCGACGCCATGTTGACAATGGCTACTCAATTTCTTGCCAAAGGTGCAGGTGCCAAACTCGAAACAATTCTTGATATATTCAACAAAACCGCGATGGAAATCTATGAAGGTCAACAATATGACGTTGACTTTGAGAGCATTCGCTCGGTTTCGGTTGACGAATATATAATGATGATAAAACTCAAGACATCGGTTTTGCTCGGATGTGCCTGCAAAATTGGTGCAATTATGGGTAATGCCCCCGAACAACTCGCCGAAATGCTTTATGAATACGGTATCAAGCTCGGACTCGCTTTCCAGTTGCGCGACGACTATCTTGATGCCTATGGCGATCCGTTGACATTCGGTAAAGAAATCGGCGGTGATATCGTCAACAACAAAAAAACTTGGCTTTTGATTAATGCGCTCAACGAGGACACTACCGGTCAACTTGAAAAGGCTCTCGAACAATCAAATAGCCGTGGCGAAAAAATAGCAAAAGTTAAAGAAGTTTTTGAATCGCTCGACCTCCCCCGCCGTTGTGTCGAACTGATCAACAAATATGTAGCCGATGCTGTCGAAATCATTCGTGAATCACCTCTCAACGATGACGCAAAAGATTTCTTCACCGACATTGCTCTCTCTTCAATTGAACGAACTCACTGATTTATAACATGATTATCGACACCCACACCCATCTATATCTTCCCGAATTCGGCGACAACCCTCAGGCTGCCGTTGACTCGGCTGTGAGTGCCGGTGTCACAACCATGCTATTTCCCAATGTCGATTTAACAACAATCGAACCAATGCGTGCGCTCCACGCCAAACGTCCCGAAGAGACACGAATGGCAATGGGCTTGCATCCGACCGAGGTTAATGAAGATTTCAAATCTACGCTTGAATCAATAGTTGATAATTTCAAAAACCATAAAGATGACTACATCGCTATCGGTGAAATTGGCATTGACCTCTATTGGGACAAAACCTTTGAGCAACAGCAGATGGACGTGTTTGAACAACAGACTCGTCTGGCTACTGAAAACAATCTCCCGATAATCATTCACTGTCGCGAAGGTCTCGACCAGGCTCTCGAAGTTCTCAGCGGACTCCCCGAAACCAAAGGCGTATTCCACAGCTTTGGAGGAACAACTGCTGACGTTGAGAGAATACGCAAAATCGGTGATTTCTATTTCGGAATAAACGGAATTGTTACCTTTAAAAACTCGCGTCTCAACCAAACTCTTGATGCAATCGGGACCGATAGACTGCTGCTTGAAACCGATGCGCCATATCTTGCACCGGTGCCACACCGTGGTAAATGTAACCGTAGCGAATACATTATTCATACGGCTGCACATATCGCTTCAAAACTTGGATTATCGCCTGAAGAAGTTCACGATTCCACGAGCCGCAATGCCATGCAACTCTTTGGCAACCGCTTAATAAACTGAAACTACTAATTATAACACGATAATTACCCTATGCTCGATTATATCGTTTGGAATGCCGACCCGATGCTGGTCGATTCATTTATAAAAGTAAGATGGTACGGACTAATGTTTGCAGTCGGTTTTTTGCTCGGCTACAAAATCGAGGAAAAAATCTATCGCCACGAGGGTGCGCCCGAAAGCTGGCTCGGCAAATTGCTTTTATGGGTAGTTGCCGCTACAATCATCGGAGCCCGACTGGGTCACGTATTCTTCTATGAATGGGATCGTTATAGTCAAGACCCGATTTCGATTCTATATATATGGGAGGGTGGACTTGCAAGCCACGGCGGCACAATCGGTATCATCCTTGCTGTATTCCTCTATTCATATTTCACAACAAAACGCAATCCGCTCTGGGCGTTTGACCGCCTTGTGATTCCAATTGCACTTGTCGGAGCGATGATTCGCTTCGGAAACCTGATGAATAGCGAAATTTTCGGTCATGCAACTACCCTCCCCTGGGGCTTTATGTTTGTTCGCAGTGGCGAATGGCACCATTATTATCAAGGGCAGGCGTGCCACCCGACTCAGATTTATGAATCGCTTTGTTATCTCGCACTTTTCGGCTTGCTGATGTGGATGTACTGGAAGAAAAATGCCGAGCGCCGTCCCGGTTTGATTTTCGGCTTATTCCTGTCAGTATTGTTCGGCACTCGATTCCTGATCGAATTCATCAAGAATCCCCAGGTCGATTTTGAACGCACCATGACACTGAATATGGGACAATTACTCTCAATTCCGTTTATTCTAATCGGCATCGGACTGATTATCTACTCAATGGTTCACCCGCCTGTCGAACTCAAATTTCCTGACAAATTTCCTGACGAAAAGAAATAACACATAAAATACGATCTCTCTTTACAACATTATATTAAGACATTGAAAATGGACAAAAATAAAAAGACAAATAAAATAGTAACATGGCTATGGGTTACATTTTCCATCGGCATTATACTGGTGTTCGTTTTGTTCTTCATGGTTTATAATGGAATGATTGGATATATGCCTCCGGTCGAAGAACTCAAGAATCCTGCCGATAAATTTGCAACCGTCGTTTATTCGGCTGACGGTGAAGAACTTGGACGTTACTTCCGCAATACAGGTAACCGTGTTTATGCCGACTATTCCGACATATCGCCTAACGTAATCAACGCCCTTATCGCAACCGAAGACTCTCGATTTGAAGATCACTCCGGTATCGATCTCCGCGCGGTTGGACGTGTGCTTGTAAAGACTCTTATACTCCAAAATAAAAATGCCGGCGGTGGTTCTACCATAACCCAACAGCTTGCAAAACAGCTTTATTCACCATCAAGTGGCAACTTCCTCGAACGTGCATTCCAAAAGCCAATCGAATGGATGATTGCAGTCAAACTTGAGCGTTTCTACTCAAAAGATGAGATCATCAAAATGTATCTCAATCAGTTTGACTTCCTTTACAATGCGGTCGGCATCAAGTCTGCCGCACAGGTCTATTTTGGCAAAGATGCTAAAGACTTGACAATCGAAGAAGCTGCTATGCTCATCGGTATGGTTAAAAATCCGAGCTACTATAATCCGATTCGTAAGCCCGAACGAACACTTCAGCGTCGTAACACCGTTCTCTCGCTTATGGAGAAAAACGGTATGATAACCGAAGCAGAACTTGACTCATTAAAACAGATTCCGCTCAAGCTCGATTTCCACCGCGTTGACCACAAAGACGGTCCCGCTCCCTACTTCCGTGAGGAGTTGCGCCGCTACCTCACAGCAAAACGCCCGGTTCGTTCAAGCTATTTCGATTGGGAGTATCAAAAATATGTCGATGACTCAATCGCGTGGGAAAACAATCCTCTCTATGGCTGGATTGAAAAAAATCCTAAACCCGACGGCTCGAAATATGACATCTATTCTGATGGCTTGAAAATTTACACAACCATCGATTCGCGTATGCAGCGATATGCCGAAGACGCAGTTGAAGAACACATGAAATCGCTTCAGGCTCAGTTCTTTAAAGAAAAGAAAAACGTCAAGAACGCTCCCTATACGACCAATCGCACCGAGCTTCCTGAAAATCAGCTTAAAATCTTGATTGACCGCGCGCTCAAACAAACCGATCGTTACCGAATTATGAAGAAAAACGGTGCGACAGAAGAAGAAATTACAAAAGCGTTCAACACACCGCGCGAAATGAATGTGTTCAGCTATCACGGACAGATTGACACCGTTATGACTCCACGCGACTCGGTGCTTTACAACAAACACTTCCTCCGCACCGGCTTCATGTCAATGGATCCCGTCACCGGACACGTAAAAGCTTATGTCGGAGGTCCCGACTTCACCAATTTCCAATATGACATGGTATCGACCGGACGTCGCCAAATCGGCTCAACAATCAAACCGTTCCTCTATACCTATGCAATGGAAGAAGGTTTCACACCGTGCGATATGTTCCTCAATGAACAACCGATTCTGACCGATGAAAACGGACGTGAATGGGAACCTCGAAACTCTTCACATGCTCGTGAGGGCGAAATGGTTGACCTCCGTTGGGCTCTTACAAACTCTAACAACTGGATTTCAGCTCGTTTGATGAACGAGTTATCGCCCACTCAGCTTGCCCGCAACATGCACAACTTCGGTATCACAAACCATATTGACCCCGTAATCTCGCTCTGTCTCGGACCATGCGAGGTGTCAGTCAAAGAAATGGTTGGCGCATATAGTGCATTCGCCAATAACGGTATGCGGGCTGAGCCGGTCTTCGTTAGCGCAATCGCCGACGGCAACGGAAACATCTTACAGGAATTTTCGACTAAACACACCGATGTCATCAGCGAAAAAGCATACTTCAAGATTTTGTCACTGCTCGAAAACGTTGTTGATGGCGGTACCGGTAACCGCGTGCGTCGTCCGCCTTACAACATCACCGCTCAAATGGGAGGTAAAACAGGTACAACAAACTCCAACTCTGACGGTTGGTTCATGGGCTTTACCCCGCAACTCGTCTCAGGCGTCTGGGTTGGTGGCGAAGAACGTTTCATCCACTTCAACTCAATGGCAAACGGTCAGGGTGCGTCTATGGCACTCCCAATCTACGGTTTGTATATGAATAAAGTCTATAACGACAAATCGCTCCCCTACAACCAAACCGTCCGTTTCCCCTCCCCCACCTTTGACCTTTGCGCCAAAGAATATCTCGGTGAATCAATCGAAGAAGAAGATCCCGAAGAAAGCCTCTCCGGCGCATTTGACTAATCTCTCCTCCTACAACAAACCAAAACTAAGGAATTAATAAATGGAGGCTATGTCCAAAGATTGAAACATAGCCTCCGTTTGTGTTATTGCCTGTTGTCCTATTATCTAATTAGATAAATTTTTCAGTTCAATAATTTCTTTTCGTTCGTTTGAATTGTCTTTACATTCCGCTAATTCAGCCATTGCAGTTTGATAGTTATTAATAACCGCTCCGGTTACAAGATTTAATAATAGAAATACAGCAAGGCAAAACCATGAAACGAAATAACACGTTATAACTGTTGGAAGAACGTCTATCACTCCTAAATTAGAAGCTGTAATAAGATTATATCTTAAATCAGTCCAATCTTCTGCTGTTAATACTCGAAAAAGAGTGAATATACCTTCACTTATATTCCCAAAAGGATCCGGAGAGTTTGATGGAGTAGGAGGCGCGACCATTGATAGTGATTCTATATTTCCACCTTGTGTTGGTAATTGAAATAACGTAACGCCTACGACTGCATACAAGTATGCAAATATTAAAAATAGTAAACAATTATATACCATAGATTTTACGCTTTTAGCGAGCACCGTCACAATCAATTTAATTTCAGTATTTGCTCGTAAAAGTCGTAAAATTCTGAATGTTCGCAATATTCTAATCATTGTTATTGCAGACGCATTAGACGCTATCGATGGTGGGATCCATCCAATTACGACAAGAGAAAGGTCAAATACATTCCACCCGTCATTAAAAAACTCACGGATATTATTTGATGATATAAACCTGACTATTATTTCAAAAGTAAAAATCCATAAAATAATATGTTGTATCACATCAATGTAAACATTATGCACTGACGTTTGAACACCAATTAATATGGAGTTTAATATTATTATAATAGTAATTCCGATTTCAAATAATTCTGATCGGCATATATTCGAGGATAAATATTTTATATTCAAGCTCATCACAAATTTATATTTATAATAATAGAGGATGAAAAAAATCACCCTCCATTATTTTAGGGATTATCACTTTACTAATGTTACGAAAATAAAGGCGCAATTACAGCAAATCCGATGAAAGTAAACAAGTAAGCTTCAACAAACCTCATATAAGCTATTGACAAATCTGTTTCAAATAGTTCTTTTGCACTTGAGTTTAGTACAAATAATTTACTATACATCTCATCTGCATTTTGGTAGCCATAAACGCCAAATATTGATCCAATAAATACACTGATACCGAAACATATCCATAGATATATTTTCATACCAGTAGTCAATGAAATCGTATCAAATTCACCTAATAAAAGAATTAACGGCAAACCGAAAATAAACGTATAACATACTACCGTTCCTTTTCCTACTTCCTGAGCGGCAGCAAAGAGCATAGATGAAAATATCGCTGCAAACAGACCATATCCAATAAGGTCAGTATTAGCATTTGGATTAATTTTTAAAATAAATAAACTGGCAATAAACCAAATAGGAATTATTGGAAGAAAACCCCATATTTTCATATTAGCAATCATCCATGTTTTAAATCCAGAAGGTTCTATATTATATATTTGCATAATTAAATATTGTTTAATTAAATTAATTTTATTATTTATATTAACAAAGAGTCTCTCAATCCTATTTTTGGAAATTTTAAAATAGAGGACAGACCCAACCCAAAATACCTATTGAGCAAATTGCAGGTCGACCACCTTGACGAATTGTAGTCCACGAGCATATTCCTAAAGAATGATACTCAGCATTACCCAATTTTCCAATTTGTAGATAATCTGGGGAATATCCTTCAAATACCATCTCTGCAACTTGTTCTTTCATTACTTCATTAATTTTTTCCTGATGCATCGATTTCGATGGATTAAAATGCACAAGTACCCATATAGAAACAGCTACGAGTACAATAAAGATTAAAGAACCAACCCATCCACTTTCAACATCCTTTTCAATGTCCTCGGTTTTAGACCTAGAATCTGAATCATCATTAATAATTTTCTGTTCCATATTTTAATTAATTTTGCCACGGGCTCACTACGTCAGCATTAGATTGGTTTATAAAAAAGGAGAGCGTGAGAGCCAAACTTATTGCTCGTTCCACCATCAGAGGCCCTGGAATTGCCCATCACTGTAGAACGAACAACGTAGGAGCCTCACGCAGAATATATGTAATACACCAAATGTGACTACTCACATAGTCACAGTCGATAGAATATACATATCCACAAGGCATCTACCGTTGTCTCATTCCTGACAGTGATCGAAATTTTCCAGGTTTCTGATGGTCAAGAAAGAGCGTCAAGTAAACGCTTCCCAAAATGTAATTGCCGCCCCCCGCATTGCCCTGACTCGAACAAAAACATTGTTCATAGCCATTCGGCATTCTGCGTGATGGTCT
>JAIDRE010000047.1 GCA_029061925.1 Muribaculaceae bacterium
CGTTGATAGGTCGCAGGTGCAGAGGCGGTAACGTCTATAGCCGAGCGATACTAATCACCCGAACCCTTTCCGGGGAGTTAATCCCTCCCAAGAAAACAAGAGCAGAGAAGCTCGAAAAAAAATCGGTGAAAGTCCAAAGACAAAAAGCCAACCGCCTGAGAAAACGGCGCTGTGATGACGAAAAAGAGAATACTGGTAAACAAAACTTGTTACCGCTTCCGGTCAAATCCTCTACCTTATACGATGAAGTCGCAAGACAACATTGAAGACACTAAGGTGGCAATAGCGTGAGGGTTCCACCTCTTCCCATTCCGAACAGAGAAGTTAAACCTCACCACGCCGATGGTACTGCGAAAGTGGGAGAGTAGGTAACCGCCCCCTCTACGACGCACCCTTGATGAGCAACTGCTCGCCGAGGGTGCGTTTTTATTTATTTACGCTTATTTTTATTTCTCGTTAATTTATTTAACCTTTCGCTTACTTTTAGCGAATGTGATCTATAACTTTGTACTGTGAAATCTTAGGTTTTAAATCCAAATCTAGTCTATCAAAAATGTATAGATTTGATGTTGAAACAAAAGTAACTTTGAAAAGGTTTGCTATTATAGCATGAACCTAAGAATGACCTTAATGTAAAATTAGTAGACGGTAAAGTAAATCATTTAGCAAATAAAGAACCTCACATGGAATTTACAGAAGATAAAGAAGGTAGAAGTATAAAGATATTTAAACCTGAAGAGATAGAAAAAACAACGCAACTTATCAAAGATACATTTGGTATTAAAAAGGTTAATGATAGGCCATCTAATTCAACCTCTTCTCATTACTTAAAATTTAAGTATAATGGTCATCGTTATGATATACGAATAGCAGATCTCACATATCTTATCCCGAAGGACCAATATAAGATAGTATTAAATTGTACATACAAAAGAGCAGATAACTTATTTACTTTTGAAGCATCAGCTTATAATTATACTCCTGAAGATATTGTTAAAGCAGTACAATTGTTAGGCAACTCAATTAAATTTTTTAAATCAGATGAAAATAAGAAAGATATTTTAAGTTATGTAAAAGATAATTATAATATTAAAGACGGCGATGTTTCATTAGACTCAAATTTATATCCTTATAACGTCGCCATGGAATTAGCAGGAAGATATATGGAAGAAAAAGAAATAGATGACAATAAATATAATACCAATTTTATTGGTCTTGTTAGCATAATAGAAAACATGATAGCAAGGATAAAATCAAAAGATTATTAAGATTGACAAACTTGCAAATGATCGAGTTTGTGGCTTTGTATTCAATTACAAGGACGGAGGTAATTTCTACTGTTTCAATTTTAATGATGAAATGGTAAATTTTACGCGTTATGTTGATAACAGGGTTGTGGGTAATATTGTTCAGGGCATCAAATGGCCAAACAAGAAGAAGCTTGATCAGGAGTGGAAGCTCGTTTGTGACGGAGATGTGTTATCTTTCTTTGTTGACGGAATGGAAATTCTGAAAGTTAAATATATGCTACTTGATTTCTCAGGAATAGGGTTTTATACATTTGGTAAACAGACTCTTATTGTTGAAGATATGACATTTACTCAAAACTAAATTGACGTAGTATGTAGAAATATATTCTGCATAAATAATATACAATAATTGCCCAACATATTACTGGTTGTTGGGCAATTAATTTTTAAATCCTGTGTATAATAATATATCTTAGTCTATTCTGATTACGAGGTAGGGGGATTGATTCCAGAAGCGATTGGGGTTGGTGATTGTGAGGACTTTCTGGGTGCCGTCATCTTCGAGGATGTAGCTGTCGGTGGGTTGCTGGGTCATCACTTTAGCTTTCTTTGAGTGGAGGGGGATTGTTTTGAGGTTGCGACGGTCGGCTTTGTTGAATGTGTTGGCACCAAATTCGTCAGGGTTTATTTTTGCTCCACGAAGGAATCCTCCGTTTTTAAGAACACCGGCATCTTTGAGTTCTTTGTCTGACCCGATGGCATAGTAAACGGTATTGATCTCATTTGTGAGGGTGGTGTTGGCTTGTTCTACCTTTTCTTTGGCATCGGTTACGGCTGCAACGGTGCTGTTAAGCGAGTCAACCGACTGGGTGAGTTCGCCGATTTGAATATTTGCTTTGGCGAGGTCGTCGCGAAGACCGTTGATTGTAGTTTCTTGTGAGGCAATCTGTTCTTTAAGTGTCTCGATTGAGCGTTGGAGAACAGCATTGTTTGAGTTCGATGCTTTGAGTTTTTTCTCAAGTTCTTCAAGGCGCTGGCGACGTTCGGCAAGAGCCGATTCGATAGCGTGCATATCGTTGATTAGCTGCTCGCGACGTGAGGTTGATTCGCCCGACAATGATGTTGAGCTGAGAATATTTTCGATAGATTTAATTTGCATCATGCCTTCTGAAATATCGTTCATCAAAATGAGAAGGCTGTCTTGGTTGGCGAGCGCAATCTGAAGTGAATCTGATGTGGTCGGAATGTGCTGACCGTTGTTTGTCGTTTTAGTGTCGCAAGATGAAAGCGAGAGGGCTGAGCCTACGATAGCAGCGATGGCTCCGGTTGAGAAAACCGACATAAATTTGCGTTTCATAAGTAGAAAAGTTTAGTTGGTAAAATACTTTCTTAGTTATACGGAGAATTGGTTAAATCATTCTTTATCGGCATATTTGTTTTTATGCACTTTGGGTTGGGACGAATCGCTATTTCCCCCAACTACAATAACAATTTCACCGCGCGGTTGGTTTGATTGGAAATGCGAAATCAGTTCATCGAGCGATCCATTAACGGTTTGGTTGTGGAGCTTTGAAATCTCACGCGAAACTGATGCGGGACGGTCACCACCACATGCCTCTTTGAGTTCGCCAAGCGTTTTTACGAGTCGCAGGGGCGACTCATATATAATAAATGTGCGAGGATCGGCGGCGAGGGCTGAGATGCGGGTTGCTCGTCCTTTTTTGGGCGGAAGAAAGCCCTCAAAGCAGAATCGGTCGCAGGGCAGTCCTGAATTAACAAGAGCAGGAACAAAGGCGGTGGGACCGGGCAATGTTTCAACCTCGATTGACGCCTGACGGCAAGCACGGCTGAGCAAGAAGCCGGGGTCAGAGATTCCGGGCGTCCCGGCATCGGTAATCAATGCAATGTTTTCGCCACTTTCAAGTCGGTCAATCACACGATCAACGGTCTCATGTTCGTTGAACTTATGATGGCTTGACATCGGAGTCGAGATACCGAAGTGCTTGGTTAGCTGAGATGACGTGCGTGTATCCTCAGCCAAAATAAGTGAGACCGATTTTAGAATTTCAATTGCACGTGGCGACATATCGTCAAGGTTACCTACCGGAGTTGGCACCATGAAAAGTTTTCCTGCCATTATCAGTCGTTGAAATGGTTAGATAGAATTTCAAAGAAACTTTTAACGTCGTCGTTGTCGGCATCCCAGCCATAGTTGTCAAGGAAGTAGTCACGAGCCTCTTCAAACGATGACATTTCGCCGATAAGGTCGAGCGCGGCATCATATTGCTGGCTGCTGTTGCCAAAGAGTTCGCGGCGGAATCGGAATTTGTCGTTAAGCGAGATAGCCTGGCGGAAGTTCTTAGAGATTTTACGAGAGAGCTTTTGGTCGAGCGAAATCTGACTTTCGGGTTCGGTTGGGGTCTGAACTTTAGTCTCCTCAACTTGCTTAGGCTGTTCCGGCTCAATTTGTTCGGTTTGATTAGGTTCGCCTTCGGGAAGTGCTGGCTCAATTTTGGCGCTAATAGGCTTGGATTCCTCAGTCTGCTGAGCTTCCGATACAACTCCCGCTTCTTCGGTTACAGATTGAGATACTTCGGTTTCAGCCGGATCGGGATGTTCGACCTCCCGGATATCTTCGGCGATTGCTTCTTCAAGTTTTTCTTCTGATTCAACCGCGCTGTCAATTGATTGAGTTTCTATAACTTGCACTGATTGAGCTGTTTGTTCAATTTCTTTCTCAATCTCTGCCTCTGCTTCTGGTTCAGGTTCAGGGTCGAGTACTGGCTCAAATTCATCTTCAGGTTCGATAGCCGGCTCAGTATCGGGGTCAGGCTCTATTGCTACATCAGAATTGTAGGCTTTATGGACATTGTCTTCGCTTATATCCTCGTCATCGGAATAGTTTTCAATTGAATGACGGAAAACAGCCGGTAATGAGGGCTCTGATTCTTCAACCAATAGACGTTCAGGCTGTATTTCTGGAGATTTGTTCTCAACTAATTGTGGTTCAGTTGGATATTCGATAGGTTCAGCGATTTCGACAGGTTCGGTGTGGTTGCTCTCGATAACGATTGTTTCTTTTATAATTTCGCGATAGAGAGGTTTGTCAGGCTCTGAGGTGTCAATAGGTTGAGCCACGTTGTCAGAGTCATTTGTCTCGTTTACATCGACTTGGATTGAGTCAATAAAAGCGTTCAGGTCGGCAATCTTAGATTTCAGCAAAGGGAGAACCGAGCCGATATATTGGTCGTCGGTCGGGCGCAAAACCATTGAGGCTGCAATGCCTTCAATTTCAACCGAATCAGACCATAGTTTTTGAATTGAGTCTTGCATTATCGTTTTATTTTAGGTTTGAGAGGATGAACTGTTCGATACTACGTTTCACGTTGGCTGATGAACCGAAATATTTATTTACCATTATAACGACAACGTGGGTTGGGCGACCGTTGTTGTTAAGCAAATAACCGGCATAACATCTTACACCGCTCATGCTCCCGGTTTTCATAACAAGGCGTTTTGTAAAGCCGGTGTTTGTAAGGAACGTTTTCATTGTTCCGTCCATTCCGGCACGAGGAAACAGGCTGATAAATGTATTTGAAACCGGTGACAGTGTCATTTTCTGAAGTACATCGGCAAGGAAGTTCGGCGAGATTGAATTTGCTCGTGAAAGTCCGCTACCGTCAAGAATGTTGGAGAATTCGGTTGACACCCCGATTGATTTCAAGAAGTCGGATTCACACACGAGAGCCGAATCGCGAGACTGACATGGAGCGAGCAGACGCAGAGCCGACTCAGCCATCATGTTATCACTGCGAACCATCAGGCTATGTAGAATTTCGGGGAGTGGTTTTGAATCGTAGCTTGTCAGCGGAATAGAGTCGGTGATAATCGGGTCGAAACCATCGACAAAGACGATGTTGTTTCTTTCGATTTCGGTCATAAGAGCTGCGGTGAGAACTGACGACGGATTATTCATCGGCATTGTCACGCAACTGTTAGGCTCAAATACTTTTGGCCCGGTAATAACATATTTGTCAGAGTTCAAGCCATGAATAATATTTCGGCTATCGCCAATATTTTCAATCTCGATTTGAGCATCAGGGATAAATGGGGTGGTGATTCCGCTTTGGGTGTAGAGTTTAAAAACGTTGTCGGCATAGTTCAGCGCAAAATAACCAGCACCGTAGCTGTAGAAAAGGTCTTCAAGTTCCCAGGTCGAAACGGGACCTTGGTCGGGCATGTTTGTGTCGGCAACGATAATGTTACCGGCAATTTCATTTACTCCGAGTTCTTTCAGCTTGGCAATGATGTCGCTGAAAAAGGTGCATTTTTCAGGCTCGAAATATTCGCTGTAAAGTGTTGGGTCACCGCCTGGAACAATGACAAGGTTACCGGTTGCGCGGCCGTCAACGACCTTGCCTGTAAGATAGGTCGAGGTTGTATATGTGAAGTCTTCGCCTTTGGTTGACAATGCGGCTGCAGATGTCACAAGTTTCATTGTACTTGCCGGACACAGGAGCATTTTGCCGTTATAGTTTACAATGTCTTGACCATTAACCAGATTACGGACAACAATACCGATTGAAGCGGCATCATCGCCTTTGAGTTTCAGCGGAGAGACTTGCGCTACGGAATTAACCAGTGAGCCAAGAAAAAGAAGAATAAATGAAATTTTACGGATCATTATGTTGGATTTTATTGTTTGCTAATTTCAAAAATAACTTTGACCGGATAATGGTCAGAATTTCCGACTTCAAGTGTTTTTGCCATTACGGGAATGATGTCGCCTTTGTAAAGCACTTGGTCGATATGGAAATAAAAGCGGTTGGCACGATATGTGATAGATGGACCGCGACCGGCTTCGGTGTATGCGTTTCGGAAATCATTGCCCATAATCATGCGGATTGCATAGCATGTCGGGACATCGTTGAAGTCGCCGCAGACAATTATGTTTTGAGCCGAGTCTTGGTCGAGGTATTCGCGAATCTTTTTAGCTTGATTGGCGCGGCTTTTAAAAGCGTGGTTGAGCTTTGCAAGCAGATCGGCTTTGATTTTCTTGATGTCGCCCTGTCCACGAGTCAGTTCGAGATATGTCAGTTTGTCGTCATTGCTAAGTCCGATCGATTGCAGATGAACGTTATAGATTGTCATATCGGTAGAATCAAAAGCGACGATATACTTATCCATTTTCGCCGAAGTATCATCGAGACAAACTGACATCACACGTTTTACCGGATAGCGAGAGTATATCGGCAAGCCATTTGACGAATTGATCTGATATTTGTAGAACTTGTTCAGCGAATCGGCTTGACTCTTGGCAACAAAATGAGATGAGTTGAAATTGGTAACCATTTCCTGAAGGCACGCGATGTCGCAGTCTGCATCAAGGATTGCTCCGGCTGTCAGGCTACATGGCATTGACGTTTCGTTATAATTAGCCATATTAAACGTGTTGTAGGTCAATAGCGAAAAGGTTGAGCAGTCTTTGGCGGCCTTCTGAAAGATGGTTAACGGACAAAATTCGAGGAATGGACCGATACACAATACCATTGTTACGATGGGGATTGCGGCAGATCGCTTTGAGATGATGAGATCCAGCACCAAAAGACATGGCATTGCAATCATCCATATCGGAAATGTCAACAGAGCTATTGCCGGGATTGCCTTGAGATATTCCGGCGAGAATACGCCACCGTAGGCTGAAAGGATGCAGCATAATGCCAAAATTGTATTTATAATCCACATCATAGCTCTCATTGTTTGGCGTTGTCTTGGCTTTGGTTTAAGAAAAAGTTTCGTTCGTCATCGTTCAGCGACGCATATCCCGATGTTCTGACCTTTATATTGAGTCGATCGAAATATGAACGTTTGGTTGAACGATTATGGAACGATTTATAGCGTTGGAATACTGTTAAAAGCGAGAAGGTCAGTATTCCGGTTGCCAATCCTGCTGAATGGACAAGTGTTGTTTCGGGCGACGACGTGGCTGTCACGATCAGTACCCATGCGAGAAGAATGAAAATGAGGGTCATGACATTAATTCTACCGGGGAAGGGGAGTATTACCGATGTGTTAAAGCAGGCTAATGCCAATGCTCCGGCTACTCCCATTACGGCTGCTGATGCACCAATGAGTACGGTTGAATTATGAGCTGTTGCTAAAAATGCAATTCCGCCGCCCAAAGCCGATGCAATATAAATGATTGCGATGTTTTTTCCTGACAACCTGGTAATCATTTTTTTCTCAATGATGATTGCGGCAATGATTAAGACTGCCATGTTGACAAGCAGATGAGAAAATGATAGGTGACAGAAGCTGTAGGTGGCTAATGACCATATATGAAAAGTATTGTCTGTTTCGAGGAAAAGGCTGTCAATTAGTTGATTATCGGGAAAAAGGCGAATGGCGATATTCAAAAAAATGAATACCGCTATATTTACAGCCGCAATCAGAATGATTACTTGTTTGACGCTTATGTTTTTAAAATCTATTGAAAAGCGTACCATTCTTTTTCCAATACAAAATAATCAGGAAGCCGATAATCATACCGCCAAGGTGGGCAAAGTGGGCAACATTGTCGCCTGAGTTTGCCGCCAATCCTTGAAGTAGCTCGATAACACCATAACCGATTACAAAATATTTAGCTTTGATCGGAATCGGTATAAACATCATGTAGATGGCTTGGTTGGGGAATATCATACCAAATGCAAGAAGAATGCCATAAACAGCACCCGAAGCTCCGACTGTTCCGACGTTGTATAATCCATTTAAACGTCCAAGTAGGGGGTCAGAGAAATTCATGCCTTGAGATATGGCATCGGCGCCTTGTGTCTTGATTATTTCAAGAATTGATGATTCTGTGGTGTCGAGAAGTGTGACAGCCTTTGACATCAGGGAATTGATGTAGATGGCAAATACTCCTTCCTGAACTAAAGCAGCACCGATACCGCAAGATATGAAGTAGAACAAGAATTTCTTGCTGCCAAGAACTCGCTCAAGTGTGATTCCAAACATGAACAGCGCGAACATATTGAAAAACAGATGAGTGAAATTAGCATGAATAAACATGTATGTTATCAGCTGGAATGGCTTGAAAAGCGGCGAGCCAAAGTAGTGGATTGCACCTATGTCGTTAATGTCAAGGGCAACTCTATGAGAGAAAACCAAAAGAGCAAACCAAACAATAAAGTTTATTATAATTAGGTTTTTGGTAACCGGAGGTATCGATGAGAAAAATGATCGAAAGTTAAACATAAACAGCGGTCAATTTTAGTTCATTGTAATTTTATATTATGCAAATATACGGCTTTTCTTTCAATTCTGATGATTAAATTTTAAAAAAGGATGGGATAGAGATGTATGTATCAAGACAAATAAATATTGTTGTTAAAAAATGCTAATTAGGACGCTGGTTGAGGTACTAAATTTGTGAGTATTAATTATAATGTTTACTTTTGTAAACTTATGCCAATTATATGGTGTCAAAAAAAGGGGATGACCGGTTTTGACAGCGTGTAGAAGTGGTACGTAAGCATGCAGAGCGATGATGCCCACGCTCTTTAATCAGAGACATCAAAAATTTAAATGGCGAAAATAACTACGCTCTTGCTGCCTAATCGAAGTACAGTAGATTGCGCTTAATCTCCACAACAGTTGCAGAGACAAGACATCGCCCGATTGTCGTCGTCCCGAGACTAATCGACAAGGCGGTGCAGGTAAATCGGGAATAGGAATCTGAGTGCCTCGCGAGGGTTCCGAAATTTTAGAGGCTAAGGTCGCGGTTGGCTGTCTTTTGCCTGCTACGGCACAAAAACCAATAAAAGACTAAGCATGTAGAAAGCTTATTAGTTCCACGTTTGGACGAGGGTTCAAGTCCCTCCATCTCCACAACCTTATTTTATAAATCCGCTGTAGCTCACTAAGTTACAGCGGATTTGCTTTTTATATATAAAATTACACCCAAATTTAGACACCGTTCTTGTGAATATACCCATTGGGGTATAATTTGGACTTGTTTTAATAAAATATCCGATTGGGTGTGATTAGAATATAATACACTCGGATATAACAAAAAAATCTTGGCTGAAGAGCCAAGATTTTTGTCGGGGTGACTGGACTCGAACCAGCGACCTCACGCCCCCCAGACGCGTACTCTAACCAACTGAGCTACACCCCGATTTCTGAAAAGCGATGCAAAGGTATAGCTTTTTATTGAAACTTGCAAGAAATACTACATCCTTTTAACATTTATTTACTAATCGAAAGCGTAAATAACCGACCTATTTTCCTGTCTATAAAAAAATAAGGTGGTTAAAAACTAATTTTGTGCTTTTGATGTTTTAATCATATACAAAATACCAAAATTCAAACATTATTGATTGATGAATCCATTAAAAAACGTTCCAACTATACTTGTACTGTTCGTGGCGGGGGTGTTCCCGGTGTTTGCCGACGAGAAAGCCGGTAACAGTGTTGGTGAAATTCCTGAAACATGGAGTTACACCGAATATTTTGAGCCTTCGTCGCCTGCTGATGATCATTGGTGGAAACTCTTTAACGATGACTTGCTCGACTCGTTAATTGCTGTTGGTCAAGAGAATAACTATGATGTTAAGATGGCTGCACGACGAATCGAGATTGCCCGTGCCGGACTGATGTCAGCGCGCTCGTCTTATTTTCCTCAGGCGTCACTTTCAGCGGGTTGGAACAAATCACGCACTGCCGGACTCGCTTCAAAGCCGGCTACTCAGTCAATCAATTCTTCTTTTTTCTCGGGTGACATTTCGGTCAGCTGGGAAATTGACCTTTTTGGTAAAATCACATCGGCAGTACGCGAGCATAAGAAACTTGTTGGCGTAAGTCGTGCCGAATATGCCGGAACTATGGTGTCAGTTGCAGCTGAGATTGCTAAGGAATATTTTCAGCTTCGCGTTTGGCAAGCCGAACTCCAGGTCGCTAAAGAGCACTCGGCACGTCAGGATAAGATTGTGAAGATTACTGAGGCGCGCTACGAGAGTGGACTCAATTCAAAGCTCGATGTCACTCAGGCAAAAGAGGTCTATTACTCGACAATCGCATCTGTTCCCGGACTCGAAAACTCAATCTCGACCGCTATAAATTCAATCGCTGTTTTGTTGGGCGTTTATCCCGATGAGATTGCGCCACGCCTTGCACAGTTCGAGAAATTGCCCGATTACGTGCAGCTTGTTCATGCGGGAATTCCTGCCGAACTGTTGCGCCGTCGTCCCGATATCGTGCAAGCCGAGATGTCGGTGGCTGCAAATGCCGCTGCGGTCGGTGTTGCCAAGAAGGAATTTTTGCCGACGCTCGCTATTGACGGTTCAATCGGCACGCAGGCTCATCGACTTGTCGATCTGTTCCACAACAACTCGTTCACCTATTCTGTCGCACCCCGCTTGTCCTGGACAATTTTCAGCGGACTTAACCGACGCGCAAACGCGATTTCGGCAAACGAAACCTTGAAAATGTCGGTTGATAATTATAATATGACCGTTTTGAATGCGGTTAACGAGGTCAACAATGCGATGTCGTCATACGTTGCTTCGCTCAAAAATGTTGATATCATCAAGGAGCTGATCAGCTATGACAACGAATCATATAACCTGTCGGTTGACCTTTACAAACAAGACCTCACAGCATTCTCCAACGTCGTTGACGCTCAGCTGAATATCCTTGAAAACGCTAACTCATTGATTGTTGCGGAGGGGAACGCACTCAGCTCGCTCGTGACACTCTATCAGGCTCTCGGCGGTGGCTGGGACGGACTTTAATCAAACAATTCACGCTAATTTAAAAATCAGCATAAAAATATGAGACTCTTAACTTCTCTCGGCAACCTCGCGCTGATTGCCACAGTTGTATCAACAGCTTCTTGTTCTCATAAAAAAGAGAATACATATCATCAGACCGACGAAGCAGTTTCGGTTGCATTGCCCGTCATCGATTCGATTGTCGTTGGTAAAACCGTACCCGGTTACATTTCGGCTGATCGTGCAATTCAGATTGTCGGACGTGTCAACGGCACGATTACCAATAAATATTATTCAGGTGGCGACTTCGTGAAAAAAGGTCAGCTATTGTTCACCATTGAGTCGTCGCAATATGCCGACAAGGTCAATCAGGCCAAGGCGCAGCTCGAAACCGCGATTGCCAACAATAAGTATGCCACCAACCGCTACAATGCGCTGAAAAAAGCATTGGAGAGCGATGCGGTTTCACAGATTGAGGTTGTGCAAGCCGAGAGCACGATGAATCAGAGTCTCGCCTCGATTGAAAGCGCGAAAGCCGCTCTTAATACTGCCCAGACGATGCTTGGCTACACCCGTGTTGTCTCGCCAGCCGACGGTCACATCTCCAATTCGACCTTGAATGTCGGTGATTACATCTCGGGCGAGAATCAGCCTGTCAACCTTGCCACGTTGTATGACGACAAGGTCGTTTATGCGATCATTTCGGTTGACGAGGGACAGTATATCAAGATGAAAGACGATGCGGCATCGCCCGTTCCGTCGGTCGATTATACCAAAATTCCGCTCTCGTTTACCGACGTGTTGCCCCACAGCTATACCGGTAATCTGACCTACGTTGCACCCTCAGTTGACAAATCGACCGGTACGGTTAAACTTAATGTCAAGATCGATAACACATACGGCGAACTCAAAGACGGAATGTATGTCGTTGTCAACCTTCCTGACTATTCTGACCCGAAGGCAATTCTTGTCAAGGACGCGTCAATCGCAACCGACCAGCGCGGAAAATATCTATACACACTCAACGACTCAAACCGCGTGCAATACACCGCCATTGAACCGGGCGAAATTGTCAACGACTCGATGCGCATTGTAAAATCAGGCTTGAAACCGGGTCAGCGCTATGTCACCAAAGCGCTTTTGAAGGTACGCGACGGAATGACCGTTGTTCCCGACACAGTTAAGTAACGATCTAAAAATGTAGATATATGTTTTCACGTTTTTTCATAGACCGACCGATTTTTGCCACCGTGCTGGCAATCCTCATGGTGCTGGTCGGACTCATCACCGTAAAGTCGCTCCCTGTCGCACAATATCCCGACATCACCCCTCCGACCGTAATGGTTTCGGCAACCTATCCCGGTGCCGACGCCAAGACCGTTGCCGAGACTGTCGGTGTGCCCATTGAGGAGCAGGTCAATGGTGTTGAGGGCATGATGTATATGAGCTCAACATCAAGCTCTGACGGCTCATACAGCCTTACAATCACCTTTAACAACGATGTTGACCTCGATATGGCAGCCGTGAAGGTGCAAAACCGCATTTCTATGGCTGAGGCAACACTCCCCGCAGCTGTCAAGCAACAGGGCGTGTCGGTCGTTGCCCAGTCATCAAACATCGTTTTGTTTGTCGCCATCGAAGGCGACTCTATTCATAACTACAGCGAACTCTACCTGACCAACTATGCCAAACTGAACATTGTTGACGAACTCGCGCGACTCGACGGTGTCGGTGGGGCGAACGCATTTGGAGCAGGGGAGTACTCGATGCGCGTATGGCTCGACCCCGAGATGATGCGCGTGCGTCAGATCACGCCTGCCGATGTTGTTTCGGCTATTCAGTCTCAGAATATGGCAGTGTCGGCCGGTAGCGTTGGCGCACCCCCGGTTTCAAACGATGCTGCATTCCAGTTTACGTTGACTTCGCAAGGCCGTTTGCAGACCCCCGAAGAGTTTGCCGATATCGTCATCCGTTCAAATCCCGACGGAAGTATGCTTCGCCTTAGTGACGTTGCCAAAATTGACCTTGGCAGCCAGACATACAGCATGATCAGCAAGGTTGACGGACACGAAGCCGGTTTGATCGGTATCAACCAGTTGCCGGGTGCAAATGCGCTTGAGGTTGCCAAGTCGGTTCAGAACAAGCTCAACGATCTTGCGCCATATTTTCCCGAAGGCGTAAGCTACCGCGTGTTGATGAACACCACTAACTTTGTCAGCGAATCAATCGATGAGGTGCTTGTGACATTTGTCGAGACCACGCTCATCGTTATGATAGTAATTCTCCTCTTCCTTCAGAACTGGCGCTCGGTCATCATCCCGATGATTACGATTCCGGTGTCGCTCATTGCCACATTTGCGGTGATGAAGCTGCTCGGGTTCACGATTAACACGTTGACGCTGTTCGGTCTCGTGCTTGCCATAGCCATTGTGGTCGATGATGCGATTGTTGTCGTCGAGGACTGTGCAAGGCTTGTCAGTCAGGGCACGATGTCGCCACGCCAGGCTGCCGAGAAGGCAATGGTCGAGTTGCAGGGCCCTGTAGTCGGTGAGGTGCTTGTGTTGCTGTCGGTGTTCATCCCGACCGCCTTTATCAGCGGAATCACGGGCGAACTCTATAAACAGTTTGCACTCACGATTGCTGTATCGACTGCGTTCTCAGGCTTCAATGCCCTGACGTTCACTCCGGCGATGTGTGCGCTGTTTCTCAAGAAAAAAGATAACCCTTCGACATTCTTTGTCTATAAATATTTTAATAAAGGATGGATGAAGACCGTCGGCTTCTACACCAACTCGGTTACTGCGATGTTGCGCAAGCCGGTGGTTGCGTTGGGTGTCTTCGTCGTTATCTGTGCGGCTGCATTCTGGGGCTTCCTCAAATGGCCGACGAGCTACGTGCCGTCGGAAGATATGGGTTACTTCATGACCTCGGTTCAGTTGCCGACCGGAGCATCGCTTGACCGTACCGAAAAGGTTATGGATGAGGTAACCAAGCGACTCAAGTCTATCTCCGAAGTCGATAATGTCATTGCCGTGACCGGTAACTCGTTTATCGGTGGTGGTGCGGGTAGCAACCTCGGTTCGATGTTCGTGACTTTGAAGCCTTGGAGCGAACGCAAGAAAAAAGACCAGAAGGTGTTTGCGGTCATCGACAAGGTTAACGCGGCGACTGCCGACATCCAGGAGGCGATTATCTTCTCGATAAATCCGCCGGCAATTCCGGGTCTCGGTATGACCTCGGGCTTGCAGATGCAGTTACTCGACATCAACAATCTCGGCACCAACGATCTCAAGGTCGCGCTCGACCAGATTAGCGAAGCGGCTCGCAAAGACCCGCGTATAGCCTCGGTTACGACGCTGTTTGAGGGTAGCGTGCCACAGTATAAGATTAACATTGACCGCGACAAGGTCAAGATGCAGGGCTTGACGCTCGAATCGGTATTTTCGACCCTGGCTTATTATATGGGCGGCAGCTATGTGAATGATTTCGTTGAGTTCGGTCGCGTCTATCAGGTTCAGATCGGTGCAAACTCAACGTCACGCGAGAACGTGTCTGACGTCATGAAGCTGAGCGTTCGTAACAGCAATGGCGATATGGTGCCGTTCAGTTCTTTTGCCAACATCGAGTCAACGTTCGGTTCGTCGATGGTGAGTCGATATAATATGTATAACACTGCCTCGGTGACAGCCACTCCGGCCCACGGCGTAAGTTCGAGCGAGGGTATCAAGGCTATGGAAGAGATTGTCAATAACACGCTCGGCAACACCTATTCATACGCATGGACCGGTGAGGCTTATCAGGAGACCTCGTCGGGTACGACAATTTCGATGGTGCTCATCTTTGCCGTCATCATAACAATCCTCGTGCTTGCTGCTCAATATGAAAGCTGGACCGACCCGATTGCCGTTGTAATCACGATGCCGACGGCAATTCTCGGTACGATCATAGGGTGTATGTTTATGAATCAGTCGATTTCGATATATACTCAGATCGGTATCATCCTGTTGCTCGGATTGTCAGCCAAGAATGCAATTTTGATTGTCGAGTATGCGGTCGATTATCGCAAGCAGGGTATGTCAATACGCGAGGCGGCGATAAAGGCTGGTGATGTCCGCTTCCGACCGATCATGATGACTGCGTTGGCGTTTGTGTTTGGTGTTATGCCGATGTTATTCGCCAGTGGTGCGGGTGCCGAGAGCCGCGTGTCGCTCGGTACGGCAGTCGTGTTCGGTATGGCAGTCAATGCCGTGGTTGGCACACTCTTCGTCCCCAACTTCTGGGAGCTCCTCGAACGCTTCCGCGAAAACAAGCTCTCCAAGCTCTTCGCCGGCAGCGATGTTGTGCCGGGGGAGGGGGCAGAGTAGGGCGCAAGGTCATTGCTTCTGCGAAAACCATAAACAAAGCGCTGTGTCAGGAGTGACACAGCGCTTTACCTAAACTTATTTCAATGAAAAATTTAATTATTTCAAAGCGTCTTTAACGGCGTCGTTGGGAACCATCTCTTCTTTGAAGATGTAAGCGCCGGTTTTAGGTGATTTCACCATTTTGATGACTTTGCTATAGGTACGACCTTCACCTTTCTGAAGTGAAGCGACAGTTTTCTTTGCCATATCTTATAGTATTATTATTTAATTTCTTTGTGAACGGTTACACGTTTGAGGATTGGGTTGTATTTTTTGAGTTCCAAGCGCTCGGTAGTGTTTTTGCGGTTTTTGGTAGTGATATAACGTGAAGTACCGGGCATTCCGCTTTCCTTATGTTCTGTGCATTCGAGAATTACTTGTACTCGGTTGCCTTTTGCTTTCTTTGCCATTTTCTTAGAATTCTACAAGTTTGATTTCAGTTAAATAACCATTCTTAGTTGCGTTCATGATGGCTGCGTTAAGACCCATTTTGTTGATAGTACGCAGACCGGCAGCTGAGATAGTGAGGTTAATCCAAGCGTCTTGTTCAACCCAATAGAACTTCTTGTTGAAGAGGTTTGCGTTGAAGCGACGTTTAGTGCGACGTTTCGAGTGCGATACATTATTGCCGGTAATCGCTTTCTTGCCTGTAATTTGACAAATCTTTGACATGGCTTGTTTATAATTATTTTGTTACTTTATATTTTATGTGTTTCGAGAGAAGTGACAGTCAAAAGTGCGATAAGTGCATCAAAATTTTACCGTTTTTTTGACGGTCGTCGAAACAGAGTGCAAAGTAAGTGAATTTTTATGAGATAGCCAAATTTTTTTGCTCTAATATGAGTTTTTTTCATTATCTTCGTGAAATTTTTCATCCATCATTGATATGATTCGCAATTTTTTAAGAGTAGCGGCGGTTTCGCCACGCGTTTTTCTGGCTGATGTCGAAGCCAACGTCAAGACAATCGCCGACCTTGTCGCCAACCTCGACAAAGAGGGGGTTGACATCGCTGTTTTTCCCGAACTTTCGCTGACCGGTTATACCTGTGCCGACCTTTTTCAGAACCGTGCGTTGATCGACGCCGCCCGTTGTGGTGTTGTCGAGCTTGCCGACATGACGTCGGGGTGTCAGACGGCTTTTGTGGTCGGAGTGCCGTTGATGATTGAGGGAAAACTCTACAACTGTGCCGTTACGCTTCAGAAGGGGCGCATTGTTGCCGTTACAGGCAAGAAAAATTTGCCCAACTATGGTGAGTTTTATGAAAAACGATGGTTTGAACCGTTTAATTTTGAATATAATGTGATTCAGTTCCCGGGCTATGACGATGCGGTGCCTGCGGGTGATATTCTGTTGCAATATGGCTGTGCCAAAATCGGAATCGAGGTTTGTGAAGACCTCTGGACGCCTATTCCGCCGTCGAGCTGTCAGGCGCTTGCCGGAGCAACTGTTTTGCTCAATCTGTCGGCGTCTGACTCTGTAGCCGGGAAGTTTGACTACCTTAAAAATCTGATAGCCCAGCAGTCGGGTCGCACCGTCGCCGCCTATGTCTATGCTTCGGCAGGCTATGGCGAATCGACCACCGACCTCGTCTTTGACGGCAAGACTATTATCGCCGAGAACGGCACGATTATCAATATCAACAAGCCGTGGCAGCTCGACAGCCAGTGGGTGATCTCTGACATCGACATCGATGCTCTCGACCATGACCGCATGGCTCGCTCATCGTTTGAGACTGACCCCGCCAGCTTTGACGTAGTCGAGCTGGAGGTGCGCGATGCCATGCCCGACGATGAGCCGCTGCGCCGCTTTATCGACCCGATGCCTTTCGTGCCGAAAGGGGAGACCCTCGACCAACGCTGCTTTGAGATTGCCAACATTCAGGCTCACGGTTTGGCTCGTCGCCTCGACGCTACCAATACAAAGACGGTTGTCGTCGGTGTGTCGGGTGGACTCGACTCAACACTTGCATTGCTCGTTGCCGCCCGTACGTTCGACATCCTCGGGCTTGACCGCCGGGGCATTATCGGTGTGACCATGCCCGGCTTCGGCACCACCGACCGTACCCACGACAATGCTGTCGGGCTGATGAAGGCTCTCGGCATCACCCATCGCGAGATTTCTATTGTTCCGGCAGTCAATCAGCACTTCGCCGACATCGAACATGACCCTGCCGTTCACGACACTACCTATGAGAACGCTCAGGCTCGCCAGCGCACCTACCTGCTCATGGACCTTGCCAACAAGGCACGGGGGATGGTGGTCGGTACGGGCGATCTCAGTGAGCTTGCCCTCGGGTGGGCTACCTATAACGGTGACCAGATGTCGATGTATGGGGTCAATGCCGGTGTGCCAAAGACGCTGATACGTTCGCTGGTGCTCTACTTTGCCGAACAGTCGGATGAGGCTACGCGCCACATCCTGCTCGACATCGCCGATACGCCGATCAGTCCCGAACTGATTCCGGCTGACGCTCAGGGAAATATCACTCAGAAAACCGAAGATCTCGTTGGACCCTACGAGCTCCACGATTTCTTCATCTACCACTTCATGCGCTGGGGGCGCAGTCCGCGTGAGATCTATCTCCTTGCCCTCCAGGCGTTTGACGGGCGATATGATGGCGCTACCATCGAGAAATGGCTCCGCACGTTCATCCGCCGCTTCTTCACCCAGCAGTTCAAGCGCAGCTGTATGCCCGACGGACCCAAAGTCGGCTCAGTCACCCTCTCGCCAAGGGGCGACTGGCGCATGCCCTCGGATGCGACGCAATTCACAATGTAGAATGAATAATCGGGCGGACGCACGAGCCGTGCGTCCCTACACCGGGGAGGTGATGTCGAGGGCAGAGTAGGGACGCAAGGTCATTGCGTCCGCGAAATGAACCGAATCGGGCGGACGCACGAGCCGTGCGTCCCTACACCGTCTGCGGAACCAATCCCAACAATTAAAAATTAAAAATTCGTATTACAATGTTTTCTGAACGAAAATCGCCACGTGCCGATTTCCACAATTATTCGGGTGGATGCTATTTCATCACTGTCTGCACCAAGGATAAAATCCATTATTTTGGACGGATAGCTGACGGAAAAATGTACTATACAGCCTTAGGCGATTTTTGCAGACTTCAATTGGAAAAAATTCATGACCATTATTCGTATGCCGAGGTTTTACAATTTGTTGTTATGCCCAATCATATCCATGCTGTAATTTCGATTAAGCCCCAATATGATGATAATTCATTCCCTGCTGAGCGGACGGCTCTTTCGGTAGTTGTTGGTGGTCTGAAAAGAGCGGTGACGCTATTTTCGAGACGTAATAATTTCAATTTTGCGTGGCAAGGTCGTTACCATGACCATATTATCCGAGGGAAAAGCGATATAATCAATATATCAAATTATATTGATACTAATATCGATCGATGGGATATGGATTGCTTTTATTCGGAATGAATCGGGGTGAATCGGGCGTACGCACGAGTCGTGCGTCCCTACATCAATCCAAGTGCCACCAACCCGAACGCCACCTAAACAACGTGACCGCCCGACAATCAGCTTGCCGGACGGTCAACTTTACGAACTATGAAATAGAAATTGAATTATTCCTGGTAGAATACCAGTGTGGCGTTGACGGGCTTACCGTCTTTAGTATAGTTGTATTTGAGCTGGCTCACGTAGCGTGATTCACGTTTGAGGTGATAGTAGGCGTGAGCCTGGAAACGGCTGTTTATTGAGGTGTAGCGTTGAGCTGTAGGTGCAGCGGCAGAGTTGGCGTTGACACCGTCAAATGCACCGGGATCAGAAACCGTCGGGCTCAGGAATTGGTGAGCAAGGTTAAAGGGTTTCGGCGACACCATTTGAATAGCCCAGTTGGTTTCACCTTGGCGGGGGAATGTGATCACATAAGAGTTGATATCTGATGTGGCAGTTCCCGATGGATGCCATACAACATCGAGGTATGTTTCAAGGTTGTCAAACTTGATTGTGAGGGTTGTTTCATAACTTGTGTTGTCGGCAGAAGCAAACTCAGCCATAAGCTCATAGGTACCACCTGCAACCTGGTTCAATACGGGTGAACGGAGCCATGAGGTAGAGGCTTCATCCTGAATTACACGGGGAGTACCGAGTGTACGGTTGGTATATACTTTGGCGAGGACAAGGCTCTGGAGAGAGTGTTGGTTATCGGTAGTGGCGTTACGGTAAAGCTCAAACCGGTGGCAGTCGAGACTGAGGCGATAGTTTGAGTCGCTTGCAGTATTGTTGTAGGTAGCGTCGGCGTCGAGAATCGAAACGTTGAGGGCGTTACCCGGTTTAGAAGCTATACATGTCTGGAGGTCGGCATAGCCTTCGCCACCGACCGATACGATACGAATGTTGTAGCGGTGGTTACGGATGATGTTGAACGGTGTAGAAGCGTTTTGCATCAACACGATTTTATAGTATCCCAAAACGCCGCGGAAGCGAGCTTTGAGGATGATAGTCATATAGTCACCGGTGTTGTTACCTGATGTACAGTTGCGCTCGTATGCAAAGAAGAATGATCGGGGTGAGAATGGCATCCACCAGTTGTCGTTGTTGATGAGTGGGAACACGGTAGAGTAACGACCGGCAGGACGAGCCACGGTCGGTGTAGTTGTGGGTGGCTGGTTGTAGGTAGTCGGGCAAACATATCCTTGTTCCTGGAAGTGGAGAGGACACATAGATATGATTTCGAGATCGTCGAGGTTGTTCTCGTCAGTAGCATCGGCGAGTTCAACGTTGATCATAGCCTCGGCACGGAGGAATTTTGGTGAGCGTTCGGCAACGGGAATCTGAAGACGCTCGTCGGTATTGTAGAAACAGTTGTCCTGGATACCAACAGGCAGAACGATTCGGGTCCACATGATGCAGGGAGCTGTCTGAGAGTCGTAAGAACGGTTGCCGTTGATGTCGAAAGTCTCCATATTTTGCATAGCCTGAGCCTCGGTGGTCACTTTTTCAACGAGGTGGGTCATATCGACGCGGTAGTTTGAAGTACCGGGATAGCGGGCGTTAGCAACGAGGTGGATAGTACGTTTGGCGGGAGTAAGGTTTTTGGGGAGGAGGATATTGATGCGTTTGCGACCGGTGGGTTCTCCATCGTTTCCGATTTCGTCGGTAGCGGCACCACAACGAACGACCTCGATGAGTTTGCCATTCTCGTCAAAGACGATAGCGTCACAGTTAGAGATCGCAACATCGCTGAAGGCTGATCGAGCCTGAACTTCAGTTTCAAAAGGAACTTCAGTCGCAATAGAGAGCTCAACGCGGTCTTCGGCGGGAGAAAGCTCTTCATTGTTCGGAATCATTTGCTCCGAACAACCGGCGAGCAACAGGATTGCTGTTGCAAACAATGCGTTATGAAAGATTTTCAGTGACATATAGAATAGATTTTTATTGTTTTTTCAATTTCAATTTCAAATTCGTAAAGATTTGGTTTTACATGAAGTTTACAAGGTCCCAACTTACAGATGCGGTATGTTTCTTACGGTCATACTCGATAATACACATCTTGGTGTATTTACTATTTTGAGGCTTACTATTCGTGAGATTTGAACCGTTAGATGCCGTATAAACGACCGAACCGCCCGAGTTATTAAAGTTAGTACCTGATTGATTCATTGTACCGCCAAGGTAGCATGTGATAGTACAAGTACAATAACCTGAGCCTGAATACCAACCGGCACCGCAGACGAATGTTACTACACGAGGCAACATATTGGGAGTAGAGGGGGTTACGCGTTTACCGCTTGCGTCACGACCACCTGGATAGGGGATCGCATTAATCTGCTTGGCGTTGAAGAAGACGGTTTCACCCTGACCGCCGGTAGCATCGCCACCCCATTTCAAATATGCTGAATTATTAGCTCGTGACCAACCAACATAGCTACCATTAATAGTATTGGACAATGTAGTTGGGTAAACAACATCACGATAGTTAACAGAAGTGGCATTACCATAGAACCCGCACTGGATATCAACGTCGGCACTACCCCAAGTAAACTTGATAACGAAGTAGTCGAACTCGGGGATATCGACACGTATTGACTGGTCGATAGGAATTGACACTCGATAGTCGGGGTCGCTTTTGTGACCGACCACGATGTCGCCCCACTGGTCGTCACCGTTGGCATTACTTTTTGACAGGAATGTGAACTGGTGGGTTCGGATGTCGTAGGTAACAGACTGTATAAATGAGGGGTAAGAGATGATCTGAACGTCTTGGTTACCTCCATAGACAGCGATGTGAGAGGTAACAACCTGCAAGGTACCCGAAGTAGGCTGTTCGATTTCGAGCACGTCGTCGTCGGCACCGATAAAGAGGTTATCAACAAAGACGGTGTCGGTATCGAGAGTTTTTTTGTTCATGAAAATTACGGGCTGTAAACCATAAGCCTGGTCAAACTCGTCGAAGAAGATATCGACGTCGGGCTTACGGGTGACAGGGATGTTATCGGTAACGCCGGCAGGACCGGTATAAGAACGGTCTAAGGCTGTAGATTCGAGAGTCTTCCAGTCGCCACCGACACATTCAACAGTAACGTTCTTGGTATTGTGGACGGGGCTGAGCCAGAATGTTTTATCGGTAGAACCGGTGAGGTGGGCTTTGATAGTGCCGCGTTCGGGACGCTGGGTCACGTTAATGCGTTTGGTGTAGTTACCGGTAATAACTTCAACATAAGAAGTACGGGGTGTTCCGGGAACGTAGGTATCGGTGTTGGCAACGAGCTCATAGTCGTGGTCGTTGAGCTTATTGACGGTCAGCCATGCGCAGCTTGCGGCTTTGGCAACGGTGAAGTCAACGTCGCAATCGACATGGAGGGTATCTTTCCAAGCAAGACCGATTTCGGCTTTGTCAACCTTGACATGGCGGGCGCCGAGCGATGCATCCTTAGCGTTTTCTTCAACCCAGGGGATGATGTCGGCAAAGACGGCGAGCTGACGTTTTTCATATTTAACCTTTAGCACGAGCTCGGTGTTTGGGCGCGGAGTCAGATTGACGGGCACGTCGGTTTTAGAGACGGGAGTGCCGTCAAGAGCGGTGAGTGCAAAGTTGATGTTGATTTTATGAAGCGCGGTATCGACGGGCTGATCGGTATCGGCATCCTCGCCACGATGGGCAGGGATGTAGTAGATTAGTTCGTTTGCTGATTCGATAACAGGTTTTGTATTACCCTCGCCATCGGGTTCGCTCTGACATTTGTATCTGACATCCCATGCTTTTGTTTCCATGGGGTAGGGTGAAACATCGGGGTTCTGGGCATTAGGGTATAGACCACCCTGCCAAGTGAGAGCCTCAGGGATGTTAGAGAGCCAAACTTTCTGGGCGTTAGCCTCTTCTTTGAGTTCCTGTCCCCAGTCGAGTATTACACGCACCTTGCAGTAGTTTCGAAGGAAATATATAGGGCTCTCATATTCGTTAACATAACCCTCGGGGTCGTTCTTGACCTCGACACCTTTGACGATAGCGGTATAGAAGTCCTTGAAGTCGGGGAGGACGTTGTTGACGCCACGGTGGCGGTACATACGGGCGCGAGCCGAGTTGGCGCCGTGGGATGGCTGTTCAAGCACGTCCTGGAGGTCTTCGACGCCTGGAGTTGATTGAAGCAGGGTTGGATTTCTATAGAAGCTTGTAGGCGATGTGACGAGAGTTATATCCCAAGTACCGGGTCGCATAGACATGTCGATGTAGTGACCGGGGAATATCACCGAGTTTGGAATGCCATAGAAATTTCCACGGGTTGAATTATCCTCGCCGTTAAAGATATACGGACGGATGTTGTAAAGCATCTCGTCGCCGATTTCGTGGTTGCCGGCGATTTGTGCGCGGACAGACGAACGGCTGGCAATCGGATCACCATTGGGGTCAATGATGTAACGGTCGTCGGAGCAAGACCATAGGGTCGAGCCCAGGAAGATAGCTACCGATATGTATTTCAAAAGGTTTGACATAATGATTGTTTTATTTCAATTCATAATTCATATTCGGGTTATTGACAGGAGAACAGGAGAACGGGAGGTTCAGCGAGTTCGCCGGGGGTTATGTGGTGGACGCTCGAGCCGTGCGTCCGTACACCGGGGGTGATGTAGGTAATATGCCGGAGGCATGTCCTGACAATCGAGGTTTTTTAAGAGATGATAGTGCTACCGTCCCAGGTCACAGCTGCGGTGTGTTTCTTGCGGTCATATTCGATAAAGCAGAAACGGAGGTAAGAGCCTTTGGGCTTGGTTTTACCTGCGGCAACATTGATACCTTTAGCCTGGTAGTAAACCTGCGAACCATCGCCAACGTTATTGAAGTTAGTACCGGACTGTTGCATTGAACCGCCAAGGTAGCAGTAGATTGTACAAGTAATGGTACCGGAAGCACCATTTGTGTACCAACCGGCGGCACACATAAACTTAACGACACGCGGCATAAGGTTGCCGGAGTTTGGCTGAGCACGTTTACCATCTGCCTCACGTCCACCGGGCCATGGGTATTTGTTCAAATCCTTGGCGTTGAAGAAGACGGTTTCACCCTGACCACCGGTAGCGTCACCACCCCATTTGAGGACAGTCATACCACCCATCGGGGCACTTAATGATGTAGAATTGCCTTGAGACCAACCGACCCATTGGTTGTTGAGCTGACTTGACAGGACGGTGTTATAAACGATATCACGATAGTTGACAGTTGTCGGGTTATCAACGAAACCACACTTGATATCAACGTCGGATGCTGCCCAGGTGAACTTGATAACGAAGAAGTCGAACTCGGGGATATCGACACGAATTGACTGGTCGATAGGAATTGATACTCGATAATCTGGGTCGCTCTTGTGACCGATCACGATGTCGCCCCATTGGTCGTCACCGTTGGCATTACTTTTTGACAGGAATGTAAACTGGTGAGTACTCAAGTTGTAGGTTACCGACTGAATAAAGCTCGGGTATGAAATGATAGTAACGTCTTTATTACCGCCATAAACCGAGATGTGAGATGTAACGACCTGCAAGGTTCCCGAAGTAGGCTGTTCGATTTCGAGCACGTCGTCGTCGGCACCGATAAAGAGGTTGTCAACAAAGACCGTATCGGTATCGAGGGTTTTCGTGTTCATGAAGACGACAGGCTGTAAACCGTAAGCTTCGTCAAACTCGTCAAAGAAGATATCGACGTCGGGTTTACGGGTGACAGGGATGTTATCGGTAACGCCGGCAGGACCGGTATAAGAACGGTCTAAGGCTGTAGATTCAAGAGTCTTCCAGTCACCGCCGACACATTCTACTGTAATGTTCTTGGTATTGTGAACCGGGCTGAGCCAGAATGTTTTATCGGTAGAACCGGTGAGGTGGGCTTTGATAGTGCCACGCTCGGGACGCTGTGTCACGTTAATGCGTTTGGTATAGTTTCCGGCAATCACTTCAACATAAGAAGATCGAGGAGAGCCCGGAACGTAGGTATTGGTGTTTGCAACGAGTTCATAGTCGTGGTCGTTTAGTTTGTTGACGGTCAGCCATGCGCAGCTTGCGGCTTTGGCAACGGTGAAGTCAACGTCACAATCGACATGGAGTGTATCTTTCCAAGCGAGACCGATTTCGGCTTTGTCAACCTTGACGTGGCGTGCGCCGAGCGATGCATCCTGAGCGTTTTCTTCAACCCAGGGGATGATGTCGGCAAAGACGGCGAGCTGACGTTTTTCATATTTAACCTTAAGCACGAGCTCGGTGTTTGGGCGCGGAGTCAGATTGACGGGTACGTCGGTTTTAGAGACGGGAGTGCCGTCAAGAGCGGTGAGTGCAAAGTTGATGTTGATTTTATGAAGCGCGGTATCGACGGGCTGATCGGTATCGGCATCCTCGCCACGATGGGCAGGGATGTAGTAGATTAGTTCGTTTGCTGATTCGATAACAGGTTTTGTATTACCCTCGCCATCGGGTTCGCTCTGACATTTGTATCTGACATCCCATGCTTTTGTTTCCATGGGGTAGGGTGAAACATCGGGGTTCTGGGCATTAGGGTATAGACCACCCTGCCAAGTGAGAGCCTCAGGGATGTTAGAGAGCCAAACTTTCTGGGCGTTAGCCTCTTCTTTGAGTTCCTGTCCCCAGTCGAGTATTACACGCACCTTGCAGTAGTTTCGAAGGAAATATATAGGGCTCTCATATTCGTTAACATAACCCTCGGGGTCGTTCTTGACCTCGACACCTTTGACGATAGCGGTATAGAAGTCCTTGAAGTCGGGGAGGACGTTGTTGACGCCACGGTGGCGGTACATACGGGCGCGAGCCGAGTTGGCGCCGTGGGATGGCTGTTCAAGCACGTCCTGGAGGTCTTCGACGCCTGGAGTTGATTGAAGCAGGGTTGGATTTCTATAGAAGCTTGTAGGCGATGTGACGAGAGTTATATCCCAAGTACCGGGTCGCATAGACATGTCGATGTAGTGACCGGGGAATATCACCGAGTTTGGAATGCCATAGAAATTTCCACGGGTTGAATTATCCTCGCCGTTAAAGATATACGGACGGATGTTGTAAAGCATCTCGTCGCCGATTTCGTGGTTGCCGGCGATTTGTGCGCGGACAGACGAACGGCTGGCAATCGGATCACCATTGGGGTCAATGATGTAACGGTCGTCGGAGCAAGACCATAGGGTCGAGCCCAGGAAGATAGCTACCGATATGTATTTCAAAAGGTTTGACATAATGATTGTTTTATTTCAATTCATAATTCATATTCGGGTTATTGACAGGAGAACAGGAGAACGGGAGGTTCAGCGAGTTCGCGGGGTTATGTGGTGGACGCTCGAGCCGTGCGTCCGTACACCGGGGGGTGATGTAGGTAATATGCCAGAGGCATATCCCGACAATCGAGGGTTGGTTACCGGGATTGGAGAATCCCGTTATGGGGGGAGAGAGGAGAGACTTAATGAAGTTTTGTAGTTGGCGGACGCTCGGGGAAGCGTCCCTACAATGGGGATTTTTTGATAGGAGAACTTAATACATTGTCGGGCAAGCCCGACTCTGCGGGTAGGGTGGAAAGAGGTTAAGATATATATTGGAGAGAAAAAGGGGAGAGGAGAAGACTATTTGTGTTTCCAGCGGAACATGTCCGGGGGAATGTTATAGACTACCGCGATGTTGAATCGGGTCGGACCGATCCATAGGCGGGTCTTTTTGGTCTGTAGTGGATAGTCGGCATAGAAAGCACCGAGTTTGTACTTGTCCCACTGGAGATGGGCGAAACCGAGGCCGAGGTTGGCATCGATAGCCCAGCGGGCGTTGATGGGAACTTTGTAACCGACAGAAACGCCGGCAGACATTCCCCAACCTTTGTCGCGATAACTTTGTTCCATGTCGTTGTTCTTTAGCATACCGATATTGAAGTTGCCATACATGGCGTAAATACCGGCATAGAATCCTGAAGGCATTGACATGTCGGTTCGGTTAGACTCCTTGATGTAGTAACGAACTTCACCGGCGAGCTCCATAACACGGAACACTTCATCGTTTTTCTTGAACAGCCAAGGGAGCCAGAAAGCATCAATATTGAATGTGATGCGACGTGACAATGCTTGTTCGTACTGGAGGTTAGGAGCACCGACAAGAATGATAGGGCTCATTTTAACGCTCTGGGCTTTGGCGGCGGGAGCAGCGAAAGCCAACAACAAGCAGGCTGAAATTATATATCTGATTACCTTTTTCATGAAGAAATCGGGTTTTTGATTGGTTTATACCGTGATTAAAATGTGGAGAGCGGTAGATTACTTTTTGATCGGTCACCGCACGGGGCGGTGAGAAATGTCGCAGTAACGGGTTATCGTGTTGACAGACAAGCGGGGGAGCCGTAATGGCGGTGTTCAGGAGAGAACACCACCAATAACGTTGCTTCCACCGATATTTGATTCCCAGGGTTCGATTTCAATGGTGTACCCTTGGTCGCCGACTTCGATGATGATATGGTCGCCCGGTTTGAGTTCGTAGGGGTTTCGGTTATCATCAAGGACCTGCACAATACGTTGACGGAGGAGTTTGCCGTCGGCATCGTAGAACTCGAATGTATATTTGATTGTCTCACCCGGGATAGAGGGGAAGAGGTAATCGTCAAATATCATCAAGTAGGAGCCGTCCTCACCACGTACAATCGGGTTATAGATTGTGTAAACGTATGAGTTGGGGTCGGTTACGGGATAGTCACCACCGACATACCATCGGTTTCCGACGCCTTCGATCTTGACCGTAGCATAGGCTATGAGGTCAATTGCGGTTTCAAGGCGTGTGAACTTGACGGTGATACGTCCGGGGACAAGTTTGAGGTCAACAGTGTCGGTTTGCAGAGGACCATAGGGCGGAATTGTGATTTCTTCCTTACCGGTTTTGGGTTTTCCGTTGGGTAGGGTTGGTGTTGAGCCATCCGGGCGGTCGGGAATAGGTTTAACCGTGAAAGAAGATCCTGAAACAATGGGAGTTCCGGGCATACCTGGGATTCCGGGACGGTTAGGGTCGGGTTTGAGTTTTTCAATATTGTCGAAATCAAACGTAGAATCTACATCGACATAGATGTATGTGGTGTAGTGACCCGGGGGGAGGTCAAAGGCGAAGAGACCTTTGTCCATACGGGGGTCAGACCCGGGAGTCCAGTGCAATGTTCCGACGAGGTTACCTTCGTCGTCATATACTAACACGAGCGCATCGTCAACTTCGCCTGCTTCAACCTGGGGAATGTACATCTGAAATTTGGCATTGTCCAGGAAGTAGTCGTAGGTGCAAGAAGCAACGAGAGCCATTACGGCAGACAATAATATTATGAGTCTGCTTTTTATCATTTTATCTTTTCAGGAAAAAATTGTGTTAGATAGTTTGAAAATCGCAATGAATGCGGTCGAGAATTAGAGTACCAAGTCTGTATCAATGATAGCAGAGTTCCAGGGGCGGAGAGTAACGAAGCTGACGTTAAGACCCATAGAGCTGATGTCGGGACGGTTGGGGAGAGGAGTCTGACCACCGTTATCGAATGTGATGTTGTACTCATAGACGTTGTTACTTGACATAGCGAGGTCAAGGTAAGCACACCAGTAAACGGTTGTGGGAGCGTCGAGAGTAACAGTGGTAGGATTACCGTCGGCATCGAGGTTGTCATTGTCTTTACAGTGGTGTCCGGTAAGACCGAGGGCTGAGAGAGAAAGGACGTATTTGTGACGACCGTGAGCGATGGCAAGACCGCTTGCGTCAACGTCAGTACCGTCATCGTCACACTTGTTGGGGAAGATGATGATATCGCGCCACATTGTGAAGCCGTCGGTGAGAATCTGGGTTCCGGGTTCGTAACCGCTTTCGGGTTCGGTAGTGTTGAACACACATCCGTTGGGGTTGTAAACGAATACAACAGAAGATGAAATTGAGTTACCGTTGAAGGGGGTAGCAACGTTACCGATGTTATCTACGTGGTGAGCCATCTTGATAGCCTGGGGCACGTTAGACAAGAAGATAGCGCTGTTGCGGGCCCAGTCAACTTTAGCTTCGCCACCGTCTAATTCGGCAAGTTTAGAGGGGTCAACGCGGAGACGGATCATAGCAACGTCGCGGCTGATTTCCATGCTTGCGAGAGCTTCGGTGGTAGATGTTACGATAACACCTTCGGCAACACCGCGGAAAACTTCACCGGCTTCGAGACGACCATACTCGTTAGAACGACCGTGGTTTGCAACGGCGTAAGAAAGACGGTCCTGATAGAAGTCGGGGAAACGTTGGTTCTGAGACCAAGCGTGGCAGATGAAGAGTTCGTCAACGTTAGAGTTGTCGATGAATGCGTCGCTAAAGTCAACGTCCTGGAGGGTAGATGTCATACCGTTACGACCGAAGGTTGTACGAACGTTAGAAACGTTACGGTCAACGTTTGCAACGGCGATAAGTGTAAATGAACCTACGGGTACGTCACGGAAAGTTTCACCGAATTTGGTGCCGTCGAAGTACCAACCGTCAGGATCAGCCTGGTTGTCAGAGATGGTGTGATAGTGAGCGGGATCAACAGTCTTTGCCCAACGGATAACACCATTGGCGTCGTAGAGGAAGAACTGAAGTTTTTTGATATTGTCACCCCAAGAAGTGGTGGGCACACCGGCAGAAGGGGTAAATTGAGTCGCACGAGACTGAGCAGCCTTCTTGAAATCTACTGTCAAGTGCATCGACGAGGTCTCGGTAATGACTTTTTTTGCATCGTCGCTTGAGCAAGATGAAAAAACAATCATGC
>JAIDRE010000048.1 GCA_029061925.1 Muribaculaceae bacterium
CTTTTCTTCATAGCTATGCTTCATAATAAAACTGCACTCCAAAAGTTTTGTGTTCAACTTTTGGGGTGCAGTTCAAAGTTGGCACAGCGCCTTTTGATTATAACTTGTTATGAAATTAAGGGGAGCGGGTTATTCAGTCTTTTGCTCTTTGGTGTTTTTGAAACGGATTGGGAGGTTATACCAAACGGCTACGTTTTTGCCACCTGATTGACCGGGAATGAAGTCGGGTAATGATTTAACCACACGGACTGCTTCGGCATCGAATGCTTCGCCAAGGCTGCGCATGATTTTTGTATCGCCGATTTTACCATTGGCTTCAACCACAAAACTTATTACGACACGACCGTCTATGGGGTTGTTAACTTCAGATTCGGGGTATTTTAAGTTTCTCATGACATATTCGAGGAGTGCCATTTCGCCACCGGGGAACTGTGGCATTTTCTGGACTGAACGGAATACGCCTGAGGCATCGGGAGTTTCATCGGTTTTAGAGGTCACGGTCTCATTAACAGTGGATGATTCTTTTGTTGCCGTTTTTTCAGAATTGGGGGCAAACTTAATCGGGAGATTGTACCATACAGCCACATCTTTGCCGTTTTCTTTACCAGGGACGAAGTCGGGGAGCGTCTTGACAACGCGAATAACTTCGGCGTCAAATGCTTCTGAAGCACCGCGAATTATTTTAACGTCACCAACTTTACCTGTTGCTTCAACGACAAAACGAACTATAACACGTGCAGTTTTGGGATTGTCAATTTCAGATTTGGGATATCTGAGATTTTTAATGATATAGTCAAAGAGCGCTTTTTCGCCTCCGGGGAATTGGGGCATTTGCTGAACAGAGTTGTAAACTTTTTCCTCGTCTTTAGATGGTGTGGCTTGAACAGCTTTAGCAGGGACGGGCTTGCTTACAGCTACCGGTTCGCCTGTCGGTTCTGCGACTTCTTTGATTGTCGGAGTAGCAGTTTCTACCTCTACAACATCTTCTGCAACCATAATTTGGTTATCAGAGGGAAAAGCAGTAATTTTGCCGTCGGTTTTCTCGCTCCATAATTCTTTAATGCTTTCGGCATCAGAAAGTTTAGAGAGCGCGTTGGCTACAGGCGTGCAATTTAACGCCAAAAGAGTTAGTCCCAGAGCGGGAACGATTGCCAGAGCACGCATCTTAGCGCCTCTGCCCGAAGTTTTTTTGTTTGACATCATTGTTAATCTTTTTTTAAGTTTACTATGATTGAGGCTGTTGGCGATGGCTGGAAACTTTTTGCCAACAGCTTTTTTTATTAAGAGAAGTTGGTATTGGTATATGTCGATTCCACTGTTCAATACTGCCATATCGGCTTGAAACTCATGAGCATCGCGTAGCTCGCTTCTCAATAGGTAGGCTGCCGGATTATACCAGCAAAAGATAATGGAGAGTTGAGCAATCAAAAGGTCGATGGGATGCTTTAGTTTGATGTGTTGGGTTTCGTGGATGAGAATAAGGCTTGCTCCTGTCGATTCATAATCTTTACGCGACATTATGATATAGTTCATAAAGCTGAATGGGTCGGGATATTTGTCGCCGTCGGTAATAACCAATCTGACACCGTTAATTGTTTGATAGCCAAATCTCGAAATCAAGCGGTAGATTTTTAAAGTACCGATTATTGTATTGAGAATAGAGACTATCACACCAAAGAGATAAATCATTACAATTATGGTCGCAAATGAATTTCTTAACGGTTGGGCGATTGTAAATGGCTCAACCAGTTCTCCCGTAATCTCGCCGATAGAGATTTGAATAGTTTGATTGTCGCTATAACTCCTTAAAAATAAATGTTGAAAAGAGGGGAGTAGTGGCGCTAAAAATGAGAGGAGATATATACCAATTAGAACAGCACGGTTAAACTTTGGCTGATTTTCTTGAGCCAATAGAAAACGGTAGATTAGCCATAAAATAATCATGACTACCGACACCGATATAGAATATGCTGCTAATGCACCCATTTATTTTTCTTTTCTTTTTTGTTCGATTATTTCAATAAGTTCTTTGAGTTCATCTACCGAGATTGTGTCATCTTCAACCAAAGTTGAAACAACGTTGAGATAGCTGTTATCAAAATAACCTTTAATGACATTCCCTAAGCTCTTGCGTCCGAGCGATTCGCGGTCGCTGATCGGGTAGTAGCGAAAGGCATCATGGTCGTCGTTATGGCTGGCTAATCCTTTTTCTTCAAGACCGCGCACAACGGTCGAGACCGTATTAAAATGGGGTTGAGGCTCGGGGAACAATGTTAATAGTTCTCTGACTGCCATTGGTTTGCCGGCGCTCCAAAGGAGTTGGAGTAGTTCTTCTTCGCGACGAGTTATTGCTTCTTTTAATCTTCCTTTTTTTGCCATATTAACTATCATTTTAGTTGTTTTTGCAAAGTAACGACGAATATTTTAGTTATGCAAGAAAATTGCAAGAAATTTTCAAAAAAAATGAAACATAGTGT
>JAIDRE010000049.1 GCA_029061925.1 Muribaculaceae bacterium
CGCATAATTATGATGTGGGTTTCCTGCTTGATAAGTTAGGAGTGGCGGTGCGTACAGGTCATCATTGCGCACAGCCGCTTATGGATCGTGACCCCAACACCCCCCACCCGCGCGGCCCCAATTGTGAATTTATATATAATTTTGCGGAGCAAATCAGAGATGTAGATACTACAAACTAAAATACAAAAAACACACACCAACTAAATGAAGACAAGCCTTATCATTGTTGATAAAGCTTGTCTATTTTATGTATAAATATTAAATTTGAATGAATATTATACAGCACCCCTTTAATGCGATGCTGTATATTTTTTCATGGGTTGTTTGACAAATTCATCACTGCCTTTCCATGTCATATCGTCGATTTTCCATTCGTCGGCACTGTTTTTTATGAGCTTGACGGCAACGGGTGTGGTCTGGTCACCGTTGATAACTATGATGTTGGCTGTCGCTGAAGTTTCAGTGTCAACCAATATATTTTCGATTGTAACGTTCAAATCATAAATGTCTTGTCCGCAGAAAAATAAATCCCAGTCAAGAAATTCCATTACTGTTTCAGGGTCAAGATTGTTGAATTGATTCCACGTTTTTTTGAAATCATCACTCATCAAATCAGTACGTTTGACCTCTTTATTGAACCCAAACTGCTTAAATTGATTGAGCATTGTTTTTGAATAAACACGTTCGCTTTCAGGAGTAAGAGTAGGATCATAATAGGCAAGGAAAATCACGCGTTTGATAGCATCATTTTCCACGGTATCATTCTCTAATGCTTCGAGAGGAGCCGGAATGGTCGTCTCGGTTGAATCGTTAGCTTCATTTCCCGAACTCTTTTTCGTCGAATTACTGCTGCAAGATACTACAATAAGTAGTATAACCAAAATGGATGAAATCTTAAATATTTTCATGTCAAAAGATGTTATGGTCAAATTGATTTTTCGATACCGAGGCCAAAGAGTGCGAAGTCATATTTGATTGGGTCTTTGGAATCAAATTTCCTTAAAGCATCGGTCAGTTCAAGCACCGCTTTTCGGTCGTTTGACTTGCGCGACAGCAGGTTAAGCGCACGCGATGTGTCGGCAACATGGACGTCAAGCGGAATGAATAATTGTGACGGTTTCAGGGCTTTCCACACGCCCATATCAACGATGCTGTCATCTCTTACGAGCCATCTGAGAGCCATATTGACACGTTTCAGTGGTGTTGATTTTAAGTTGTCAGGCAAGCATCTCAAACTTTTTAGTTGATTGGCGTTTGCATCAGCCATCAAATTGTTGAGGTGCTCAACCATCTTCCATGACGGCAGTTCATCGTTGACCGCACCGGTTTTCACTGCAAAATTTTCAAGCGTGCCATACTGTTCATAAACCCGTTTAAGCCCTCGGATAAAATAGAGCAGGTCACGTCCAAAAAACGTACGGTGAACGTTAGAATCTGGGTCAATCATGCCCGGACGCTCAGCTTCTTCCATTACAAATCTGTAGGGCTGATTGTCCATTAATTCGAGAAGTCGGTCACAGTCTCGACATATCATTTTTCGGTTACCCCATGCGATATGGGCACACAATATTGATGCGATTTCAATATCCTCCTGTCGGGTAAAGCGATGTGGGAATTGAACCGGGTCTTCAGGGATAAATGACGGCTGATTGATACGCTCAACCGCCTGATCCATTATTGTTTTCAGCTCTTTGTTGTGATTCATCGGTTACGAAAAATATAGTGTTCGGTCAAGATGTTGCAACGCGGATTCATTGTCTCCAGGAGGTCAACATCGGGATGAACTGTGTAATTTTTTTTCATTTTGGCAAAGTCGCGATGCGCTCTGAAAATTGCCTTTGCATTTTTGAAATCAAATTTGACGACATACATCAGCCATGCAAGCGTGTCGAGCAGTCGTCTGACAAAAAGTTTACGTCCACGGCTGAGGTCAGGTAGATTTTTATACATCATCAATAGGTTGTTGCGGAAGTTAAGATAGGTCTTTCTCGGATTTTTGTAATCGAGGCTGCCTCCGCCAAGATGAAAAACCAAACTTTCAGGTACCACAAAAATGCGATAGCCAAGGAGTTGCATGCGCCAGCAAAGGTCAATTTCTTCCATGTGGGCAAAAAATTCGTTGTCGAGTCCGCCGGCTTTGATATAAACCTCGCGTCTGACCATCATTGACGCACCTGTAGCCCAGAATATTGAGGACGGAGCCGCATCATATTGCCCGTAATCGGTTTCAACAGAGTTGAAAACTCGTCCGCGACAATAAGGAAATCCGTGAATATCAATAAGTCCGCCGGCTGCACCGGCATGCTCAAATTTAGTCTTGTCCTTGTATGATAAAATTTTGGGTTGAACAGCGCCAACGTGGGGATGGCTTTCCATGAAATCGTATAGAGGATTGAGCCATCGTTCCGGTGTTTCGACATCAGAGTTGAGCAATACAACATACTGGTTGCCGACCATTTCGATCGCCTTGTTATATCCTCCGGCAAATCCGTAATTTTTGTCAAATGAGAAGACTTCGACATCGGGGAATTGCTCTCTCAATACTTTTAGCGAGTCGTCGGTTGACCCGTTGTCGGCAACAATTATGCGGGCAAGTTGTGGGTCGGTATTCGCTACGACCGATGGCAAAAATTCTTGTAGCAACTTGGTGCCATTCCAGTTTAAGATGATGACGGCTACCGGTTTATCGTTGGTATTCATTGATTTTTATCGGGGAGTGAGACCGGATGTTTCCAGCGGTTATGGCTCCATAGCCAGTTGGCAGGGTCGCGGTCGATTGTTTGTTCGAGAAGTTTAAAATATTTGTCAGTGACCTCTTCGGGGGTCAGAGTTGATGCGTTGGAAGTGATTGGGCGGGTGAGGATGCGGTAGTGTCCGCGACCTTCGTGGATGATATCCCAGTAAACCACACCGGTCGCCATTCGACAAGCCAACATTGCCGTACCGGTAATTACAGCCGTCGGGCGGCGTAAGAACGATATAACGTGAATCGGGTCGCCGTGGCTCGGCTTCTGGTCTGACATGAAACCTGTTACGGTTAAAAATCCGTCGCGGTGCATAGTCATCAGTTCGCGTAACGTGCGGTTTTTGGGTATTGAAATAGAATCAAATCGACTTCTGAGTTGAAGCATCAGAGCGTCAAACCAAACGTTGCGCAACGGTCGGTAAATTTGACAGAATTTTATCTTTTTACCGCCGACTTCGGGCGATAGATAGAGAGTTGTTGATGGGGCCCATTCCCAGTTGAAACAGTGGGCAAAATATATTGTTACCGATCGACCGTCCCGTAAAATTGACTCAATTAAGTCGAGATTTTCAAATTTCATTCGTTTCTCCATCTTGCGGTCGCTGATATGAAGCAGTTTTACGGTCTCAAAAAAGTAGTCAGCCAGTCGGTGGTAAAACTCGTCGGCGATGATCTCAAGCTTCTTCTGATTTTTTTCGGGATAGCACGCTTTGAGGTTTGACAATATGATTTTACGGCGGTATCTGATGATGTGGCAAAGTATAAATCCGATGATGTCACTGAAGATATACAGCACACCGAGCGGAAGCCGAGCGAACGACTTCAGTATAAAACCTAATATGCCGTACATCATTTTTTTCATTGAACGATAACGCCTTTAGATTCCTCAGCTTTAGGGTTATAGCTTTTCAACTCAACGTTGACAATGGTATTGTCGAGCGAGTTGTCGGCAGGCACTCTCACCTTCAGGTAGTTGTCGGTGAATCCCGATAGTATTCCGGGGGTACTTCCATGTTCGAGCAACACGGGACGAACTGTATTGATAAATCGCGATGTGAATTCGGTTAATTTCTTGTCTGACAGTTCAATCATTACTGCCGTACGACGATGCTTTTCGGCTTGGTCAACAATATGGTCGATTGCGAGCGCACGGGTGCCGGGACGTTCAGAGTAGGGGAATACGTGGAGACGTGAAATGTCAAGTGATTCGACAAAATCACGCGATTTTTCAAACTCTTCAAGCGTTTCGCCGCGAGTACCGACCATCAGATCAACCCCGATAAAAGCGTCGGGCATTGCCTGCTTGATAAGCTCCATTTTGTGGCGGAAGTGGGCGGTGTCATAGTGACGGTGCATCAAATTCAACACGGCATCTGATCCTGCTTGCAACGGCACGTGGAAATGAGGCATGAAGCGACGAGAATTAGCCACAAAATCAATGATTTCTTCGCTGAGCAGGTTAGGCTCGATTGACGATATGCGATAACGGTCGATGCCGTCGATTTGGTCAAGCTCCTTTATGAGATCAAGAAAATTTTTGTCGGTACCCTTACCAAAATCGCCGATATTAACTCCGGTTATAACCACTTCGCGTCCACCATCCTTGACAACCTGATTGACCTGATCGACCATCGATTGGATAGAACCCGAGCGGCTGCGTCCGCGAGCAATCGGGATGGTGCAGTAGGTACACCAGTAGTCACATCCGTCTTGCACCTTTAAAAAATAGCGGGTGCGGTCGCCGCGAGAGCATGACGGAGTGAACTCCGTAATTTCGCGCGACGGCGTGACAACGAGCTGTTGATTGCGCTGCTCGGTCCATTTGTCAAGAAAGTCGGCAAGATTTTGCTTTTGATCAGAACCGGCAACGATGGCAACACCGTCGATAGCCGCAATTTCGCCCGGCTTGAGCTGGGCATAACAGCCTGTAACAATGATGGGTGCATCGGGATAACGTTTGGCAAACGACCTGATAGCCTGACGGCATTTTTTGTCGGCAAGGTCTGTAACGCTGCACGAGTTGATGACAATCAGGTCGGGTGTTTCCCCTTCGGTAACACGTCTGATTCCCCTCTGCCTGAAAATATGGGCAACGGTAGAAGTCTCGGCAAAGTTAAGTTTACATCCAAATGTGTGAAATAGCGCAGTCGCTATCCCTGATATAGTGTGATCGGTCATTGTTCAATCAAAAATAAGGACAATGCAAAGTTAATGAATTTGAGCGAAACAGACAACAAAAGCACACGTTTATCATTTATGCGGATTATAAGGTTTTGTTATCATCTATATACACTGTCTTTCGAATCGTGGGGCAAACATATCTATGTCGCGTTGAGGCAATCCGAGTCTTTGAGCTTCTTTACGCCATGTTTTCATCGCAACTTTTATGTCATCAATGATACTTTTAGCTCTTTGGGTTGAGAGCATGTAGTCTCCGGCTGATGACAAAAGGATATTCAGATTTGATTCGTTAGACGTGCGGTTGATGAGAAGGCTTTGATTGTCGGAAAGGGTCGGATTGATATCGTAGGCAGGGGATAGTTCCCAACCTTTGCGTGTCAATAGAAACCCATGATTTCGAAAGTGGTCATCAGAGTTGCCGATAATAATATTGAAGGCTACACGACGATATAATTCCTCCAAATTTTGCTCAACTTTGCTCCCATGCTGAATAATGAAATCAACGATGTCGAGATAGCCATGACCTGTGGATGCGTTGTCACCATCTGTAAGACCGAGGAGAGTCAACGCTGATGCGAAATGTATTCTCTTGCCACTATCATTGCGGTCAAATCGTTTTGAGAGTAGTATATGGTAATCTTCTCCCATAATTGTACGTGTTTCAGCCACATTTATTCCGGCTTTTTGACCCATAGTATGACAGAAATGCTCCCACATACCTACATCAAAATCATCTTTTCGAGATGGGAATTTTGCAATAGTTAGGCTGTCATCTTCATCAATGACTGAGGCTTTGGGTCTTGCACCTCCAAGCGATGTGCCCGGATGTAATAATTGTGCAAGCCATTTCTTTGAGGGTAAAAGATGCTTTTCTTCACTGGCTTCAATTTCATGTGCAGCATGCATTAGTTCTCGAACATTTGCTAATGGTGGCACACGCAAACTGGCATCGCTATTTATGAATTTACCGCCAGGCGTTTCTGAAAAGCGAAATCCTCCCATTCGCGACTCGTCATCAACGCCTATCAGATAGTCATAAGAGGAGAGACGACGCACGGGTCGTTTTTCGTCAGAGGCTGCTATCTGCTCGCGGCGATTCAGTAGTGTTCGTCCCCATCGGTCAGGAAGCGCATCAGAGAAACACGCAAATATATCCCTTTCGGGAGGCGTATATTGTATGCCCGGATAATTCTGCAAGTCTTCACTAAGAAAAACGTCGCCATATTCTGAAAGCCATTTCTTATCATACGAAAAGCTGTAGGTCTCGCTCCCACGTATTGAGTCATACGACAATGTCCCAATTAATTTAGGAGTGTTTAGCCAATCAAAATCGGCATAAACGTATAATTTCTTCATAGCTTATTATTTCTTTGAGGCACGTTGGCGATGTTTTAGATTCAAATCTTGTAATGTACGTCCGAGAGTATCTTCTTTTGCAATCAGCTTTAGGTCATCATCAAGTTGGAGTACATATAGAACACGAGCATAGATTCCGAATGATACAGTCGGAGAGCCTTTTTCGATGCGATTAATCGTTAGTGGCGAACATGTTGCGCGTTCAGCAACTTGAGCAATTGAGAGGTTGCGACGTAACCTGGCGAGCTTAATTTGTTCACCCATAATTTCCAGTTTTTGCTCTAATTTTCGGGGCAACTTTGTCCCCATTGTACTCTTTCCCATGCTCAATATATCTAATAATTGCGCAAAGTTAATAAAAATATTTATTATATGATAGATTGAAGCAAAATTATTTGACTCTTTTTTTGTCGTATTCTTTGATTTCGATCTTTCCGAGTATTTTGAGATCTATTGAGGGTTTCTTCATTTGGAAGGACTCTGTTTTAGAAAATTCAATAAGTTCATTTGACAAAGGGTATCCTTGGTTAATGCTGTCCACAAACCAGCATAAGAATGAAGTGATAGTAAGAAAAGCTCGACTGGGATTAGCTTTAAAATTCTTAAGACGTTCTTTATCATTTTCGGTTAACTCATTCCCTCTATGATTAAGATTACGTAAGGCGTATATTTCTCCGAATAGACTATTTTCATTAACAAATTGATTAAATTGATGATTTGTCAAACAAGCTTTATGACATATAAAATAGTTGATAACTTTGAATTTATCAATAATCCAATGTTCGGATAGGATACGATGTGATTTTGTGATGATTTTGTCTTGGTCTATGAATAACAGTTGTGAGATTGTGTATGTGGAATTGGATTTACGGTTTATAACATTTGGTATATTATTATCTTCTATATAACAGGGTGCATTCATCATATTTCGGGATACTTCGTCTAAGGTGTTATTTAAGCTGAGACGATTTATTATACCTTCGATCTGTTGGAATGCTGCTAACCCAAACTCCCTAATATTATTGCGACGACGCCAATGCTCCATTTTAATAAAGTCTGAAATAAGTTGAGGCCGTATTTCTGGTATTACAAAGTCTTTATAAAACTCAGTTGCTTGTTCTTTTAAAATAGCTTCAATACATTGTTCATGTATATCAGAAATTCTTGCATCGGATATCGGTGCAAGAATTTTATATAAATCTTTTGCAAACCAGTGATTTGACGGGTTTGAAAGTATATGACTTTGTAAGAAGTCAAGTAGTTTTCTGAGATTTTCTTTATTTGTATTTTGTTCCATTATGGTAGTATTGAGAGGTCAAAGTTTGAGTCAACTAATCGAGCCAAAAGGTTTTCTGGATTACTAGATTCTAAAATTCCCATATTGTCTTTTAATCCTAATTTGGGGTGTGTCGAGGCAAGATTGATAATAAAGTCTTTAAGTTCAACAGAAATGTTATCTGAATCTTGTTTGAAATTATCCTTCGGTATATAATTAAGTAATGGTTTATGCAATAAATAAGCAATACTGATTTCTGGAGATTCACTGGATGTCATAGATTCGTTAGTTCCAATCTGGGTATCATTCGATCTTACCATACGAGTTAATGAAATCTGAACATTGTCTGGAAGTTTGTTGATGTCAAGATTTTTGCTGACGGCAACAATGAAGTTCCGACCCTGAAACGAAAACAAGCCATAAGGCTTATGATCGCTTTTGCGTATCGAAAATTTAATTGCAGTACCAAGTTTCTTTTCAAAATCGGCTTTCGGTAATGTAAGTAGATATTCGATATTACTATTTTGAATAGTGTTTGCAATGCATTTTGTTATGCGAAGAAATTGCTCATGAAGTTTGATATATACCGGATCGTTTTCGCCTTTGACCATTTTTAGATAACAAAGTTTTCCTGAAATAACATTTTCAAGGTTAGGCTCTCCATGATGTAGATGTCCTTTTTCAGACTTATAACGGGGATAGAAGGTCGCAAAAGCAGCATTGTGCCCATATTTTTCCCAAATATGAAGAATAGCACGTAAATCCTTTACATATTTACGAGAGACATTAATCTTTTCCCCAACTGTAAGTCCCGTTACTTCTTGCCGAGAAGAGCGATGATTCAAGCGAGTTTTCTTCTCATTTATAGTGAACCGTTGGTCTATAATGATTCGATTCAGTTCTTTACGGAACTCGCTACCGGGTTGATAAACATTGTGCATTGAACTAAATGTTATATCATCAGCATAACGTGAATAATGCAAGCCGAAACGTTTTGCAAGACCATTTAAGCGTCGATCGAGATTGTCACAGATCGCATTTGTTAGTAGTGGAGATGTTGGAGCCCCTTGTGGAAGGACAAAACATTCACTAAAAGTAGCATCCTTTGAACAACGCAATGATTTTATTGAGCAGAAGCCTGCAATTACGCTTGCGATTTTGGCATTAAAGTTGAAGGGTGGTAGTTGTAGACGCTTCCACACTCGGGCTTGATCTATGCTTGGGAAAAAATCTTCAAGATCAATATTGAAAACATAATTTTGATTTGTATGCATTAGCGCATTGTCAACAATTGATCGACCAACAGTGAATCCCATTGCATAAGGAGATGGGGTATATAGAGCTTTGAAGATTTCATTTAAACATAATTGAATCCATTTTAGGTTACCGGAAGGTGCGCTGATTTGACGTGTATCTCCGGATTTCTTGGGGATTTCAAAATAGTTATATCTACCTGCTTTTTTCGGGTTACAGAGATAAAGGAACTGTTTATGAGGGATTGGATAAGCTGTATCGCCTAATAAATCAGATTTAATCTCATTAATGAGATTAAAAAGGTCTTCTCGGTCGCTTAGGGCGCGTGTTTTTGCGATAAGTATTTCTTTATCCATAAATAAGTTTATAATTAAAAATTGACAAGTGGACTGATGCCTAGTTTCTTTATGTCATATAAGACTTCAGATTTTAAATATTATATTTTTCATTATAAAATATAATATTCAAGGATTAACCGATCGAATGAGGAGCTACTGCACCGCAAGTAGACGAGTTAATCTGAAAAGCCAATTGACCATTGGAAATTCCCTTTTGGGAATGTACCCGGCAATTCGTCGAGCAAGTTCAAATGTCAGCTTCAGCCCACTATGTCAATATTCATTTTCGATTGCAAAGTTAAGTAATAATTGCGAACTCTTTATTCGTATTGTTATATATTTTCATTATGATTATCCGAGGAAATCAAAATCCCCATCAAATCCCTCAGGCATGTCGCCATACATACCATCGGTCATAGCATCCCAACTATCATTTATATAATCGGTGGACTCGGAGTCGTTATTATAATCGTAAGAGATATTACAATCATAATCATCTTCGATTTGAGAAACTATATATCGATTTAAATTTTCATATGTTACAGTATAACCTTCCTTCCCTTTAAAATATTTAATGGTTGGGAAGTCTTTACCATAAAATTTCCAAACATTATATTCTAAATGGTAGGACCTCTTCGGCCGATTCATTTATTATTCCTTGCTTAGCGACTTTTGTAAAGTTAAAGCCTTTATTAGTACCATTATCAAATATTGCAATGATATTCGGCGAAGATGTATCTTCGTGGCTAATAACTTTGGCAAATCCATTTTGGAATCCGTCAATCCATGCATATTTTCCAAAGGGCACAATTGTATTCCCATTAGAATCAATGACTCCCCATCGATATTGATTATCTTGAGCGGTATATAAAGAAGAGTTGATAGGATTTTTAATCTGTTTGAAATTCATTCCTGCCATAGTCGAATTTTGTTTTACGTTACAAAGTTATGACACCAATGCGAACTCAATGTTCGTTTTATTTGTAATATATCTCGTACATAGATTTAATACGTTCTTTAACAGCGTCAACTATTGGTTGAGGATATAAAACCTTTAATTCGCTTCCAAAAGAACAGAGCTCTCGTATAAGTTCGTAATTGCTCATACATTCAATAGAAAAAATCGACCCATTACTCGGAGGGTTGTATTGTGCGCGAATTTCACCTTCTTCTTGCGTGTTAATTTTAATTTGGGAGCCGTGTATAGGTTTGGTGTCAATATAAGGTGTTGTTCTATCAGAAACCCAGAAAAAGATTTTAAAGACTTCATTCCCCACATAATAGCTGACTCCGATTATATCTTCAAATCTTTCAGTCAGATCGTCGGGAGCCTGCCTATATTCATATCCGGGTAGAATGGTAATTGATATCAGTCTATCAAGTGCAAAATTAAGTATCCGACCGGTATCATAAGCAGCGCCAATAATATACCAACGTCGATTGTATTCTTTTAGAAGATAAGGAGAGATAATAACCTCTTTTATATCAGATGTATTGAATAATCGATATTTTAACTTAACGACCGATTGTGCTTGAATAGCTGAAAATAATTCAGCCATGAGCGTTTTGTTTTCAATAAGATTCTTTGACATTTGAATAATGGGCTGTCGCGGAATCAAGTCGAGTCGCTTATTCAAATCATCTAACCATCCAAACCCATCAAGTCCATCAAAAGAACCAATGGTTGATAGGGCGGTGGTTAGAAGACCTTTTTCTTCATCTGAAAGTTTCCCTTTAAAGATAGAGAAGGTTGGATCGGCATATCGGATGCACCTTTTTTTATAAGCTTTATCTGTGTTTAATGAGTGAGCGTCAACGGTATAACGTTCAAGTTCAATTAAAATGGGAAAGTTATACTCCAAATATTCAATGTCTTTTTCTACACAGCGTTTACTTACACCGCCATCTTGTCCATACTGTGGCAATTCTCGTTGAAGATAGTCAGTCATATCTTGAATAGAATATGCATGATATCTGTCGGCAAGCAATTTGTCAAGCAACACAATACGAGTCAGAGCATTTTTATTTTGTGGCATGATTAGTTTAAATGAAGGTTTCGAACAATCATTACTCCATCCTCACCTACCATAAGTAGGTGCTCGTTGTCGTTTGAGAATGCTACCGAAGCAATACTTTTTCTACGTTTTACCATACTGGCAAGATTATCAATACCACTGCTATCTAAGTCGTTGAAGGAGCACTTTATTTCTTTAGGATTATCTATGGAGCATATAAATACTTCAGTTGACTTTTGATGCCCCCAGTCACTACTGATAGCATCTTTTCTAACATAACCCTTCTTGGAAAGGGCGAAGTAACGACCATCTGGACTAAACGTAAGGAAGCTATAACTCTTAATCTGTATTTCTTCCGTCTGACCTGGATGAATAATGAATGTTGTTGGGTTGCTTGAATAAGCTGCCAAGTCTCCTGCTTTTGTGAAAGCAGTTATCCATACTGCATCAGAATCAGTTTTCTTGAATACAATATTGTTTTCGATAAGATCAAAGCAGAGAAATAATCCCCCTAACGAGCACCCTTTTTCGTCGTGTGTATTGTCTGGGTAGCGTCCGGCAATAGCAACGTATCTGCCATCATACGAGAATGAGACATAGTTTAGGAACCATAGTGGTTTGCCAAGGTTAATTCGTGCAATTTCATAATCATCGGAGAATCGTTTAATAACCGCCATACCTCTTTCTTCGACTAAGTAGTTCATAAAATGCTCATTTCCCCAAACTTGATTTTCATCAACGAAGAAATCTATCCAAGCATTATAAGGACGGTCTGCGGCATTATTACTTAAACTTTTGAAATGAGATAGATTTTCTTTAACTATACGTTCTCGATTTAATTTAATAGTTAGAAATTCTTTTGAATTTTTTGATCCTCGGAAGAAATATTTGGACATTAGATCGTTATATTCATCTGTGGATAGAAGACGGTCATCAAATCGATAGTGTCTTTCAATATATGAGTCAAGGTTTGCATCTGCGTAGATTTTTCCGTCAGGACTAATAAATGAATGGTTGGATAGGTCTTCTGATGGTACCTGTAAACCTGTAATCGGATTTACTAAAACAACTTGGCGTTTTTTATCAATATCGAACGAAGGTCTTATTCCATTCACATGGAGAATATATGATTGATTCGTATAATCCTGTTCTTCTCCTGAGGCAATATCTACAATCGAAGTACTTTTGCCACTTCGGTACATTACTTTTGACCCGTCTTCACTTAATAGAACATCTTTATAATTAGAATAGTCAAAAAGTTCATCAAGAATCTTTGAAGCTTTTACTTCACTATTATTTATGCGTGAAATAAGGTAAATCGCATTATCCTCTATCGTAATGGCAAATTTATCTTCTGAGGAATGGTATTTATACCCCATTGTTAATAAGTTTGTATATCCTACTGCCTTAAAATATTTAAAACGAGCCTCTTTTGTCAGATATTCCTTTTTAAGCTGAGTAATTTCGTTGGATAATGAATTTCGAATAATGCCATCTTGTTTAAATCTATGGTTGTCATACGTGCAACCTTCTAGTTGGATGAGGGATGAATCTGGTGTAATGAGATATGTTGTGTTGTCTGTTACAATCATCAACGATTGATTATGTGAATATACGTTACAACTCGATTGAGATAAATGAATATTATTGTTTTCATGGCATGAATCAAAGGTAAATGATGCTTCCTCAACAATCATACGATAAGGTTCCTTTGTTAATTTACATGATTTAATACGATAAAAAATCTCCCACCCACAATCGAATATATCAATATCATCATATTGAAATGAAATTGTTGCTTCGGGTATTCCAGCTTGTTCTATATTAAAACGATAAATGGCTAATCGGCGGTCATTAATGTTAAACAGGCATTTATCGTTTATTGAATGTAAATATCCTTTGATCTCTATTTCTTTTTCAATGCTGTTATCTTCAATTGAATAAATGTATAAGGATTGTTTAATTCCGCTTTTGTATGTGACTACTAAATTATTATTTATAAACGCTATCGGTAATCCTATATGATTTAACAATAAGGATTTTATATTAAAATCGCCATATAAAGAAATTTTCTGGATTAGATTTCCGTGATAGAAGAAAATTTCATGCCCAAAAACATCATAATCGTCTACAGCAATCTTAACAACGCATTCATCTCTTTTAATTGAATAAACGCATATGTATCTCTTGTCATCCTCATTTTCTTTGTAGGCTATACATTCAGAATTATAAGTAATAATATCTTTGAATTCCGCAATTGGTTTTTGATCAATTAACGAAAATAACGTAACCTCACTTTGGTCATTTGTTTTAAGAAGTATGTATTCTTCAGATACTTCCATAATCTCGTCAGGAGAGATTGTTTCTAGATATTCTTCTCCATTATTTCGGTTATGGAAGTATGTGCGATCATACATAACAACAAAAGCCCAAGGGCATGTATCAAATACAAATGCCTTCTTCAAACGACTTCCGCCGAATTTATAAGCATCCTCAACTACTAACTTAATATTGTCCCCATTTTCAAATCTCACCTCATACTCTCCGGCTTTCGATATTTTTAACTCATGTGGTTTATTTGAATAAACTGTGTCATTGGCAACGATTTTTGTACTATTATAATGATCTAACACATTATAGTGTAAATCTCCCTTTCCACTATAATGAATATGGAAAATAGTATTTATATAACCCTTATATGGATGAATTGCTACTGACATATTTTTTTGTTTTTATACCACAAAGTTAAATATATAAAACGAACTGTATGTTCGTAATCGCAAATTTACAAAAAAATATATGAATTGTTAAAGCGTGGGGGTGGAAAGTTATAGCTTGGGTGGAATAGCTGGTTTAAAAAGCCGACGACTTAGCGTTGATGTGGCGTCGATTTAGCGGCTAAAGGGATGCTAAAAAGAGAAAAAGAAGAAGGAAATTTACAAGGAGGGGGGAGTGCGGGCTTAGTCTTTCAGGTCGGTTTTCTCTTTTCTCGTGATCGAGGCAATAGTTGCTGTGACGAGCCCGACGAGGAAGATTGAGAGGGCGACGATGGCGATGTCGGAGAGTTTGAGGGCGACGGGATAGCTGTCGATTGAGAGAGCGCCGGTCATTGATGAGGTGCCGAGTCCGATTAGTCCGAAATGTTCTTGCAGACCGACGAGGATGACGCCTAAAATTAAGCCGATGATACCGCCACCAATTGATATTAAAAGCCCTTGGATGGCATAGATGCTGCGAATCATAGGTTGTGATGCTCCGAGCGACCGCAATGTTGTTGTGTTGTCTTGTTTCTCGATTATAAGCATCGACATTGTCGAGATGATATTGAATGAGGCGATGATGAGGATAAAGGCGAGCATGAGAAAGGTTATCCATTTCTCAATTGAAATCATTTTAAATGAATCGGCTTGTTGCTCGAGTCGGTTTTTGACGGTTAATCCTTTAGGGATAATTGCTTGAATGGCAGACTGTAAATTGTCGGTATAACCGTTGTCGGGATATATGTAGATTGCAGATGCTTCAGTTTCGTAATCAAGCAACGATCGGGCAACGTCAATGTCAACCATAATGACATCGGTGTCATACATCTCTTGCTGCACCTGCCAAACTCCGCTTATATAAACCGTGTCGCTACGGAATGATGACTCGGGAACGGCTGTAGAAATTTTACCGACACGACGCGGTACGAACAACATCATCCACTTGCCGTCATTGGGTCGGATGTCAAGATTGATAGCGACACCGACACTCGACAGTGCGGTGTAGGGCATAACATCGCTGATTTGAGTCGAACCGTCAATAGTGATTGCTTTTATATCGGCATTTTGCATGAAGTCGGGGCTTACACCCATAACATTGACTGTCATTTGGTGTCCGCCGGTCGATGCAAGAGCCTGTTCTTTGAGGATTGTTGAGGCTTTGATGCCGGCAAATTGCTCTGTTATTGCCTTTGCCAGGCTGTCGGCATTCTCAATAACTTTACCTGTATCAGGAAAGACTGCTAACGGTGGGTCGATACGCGACAACTGACTCATTGCGAGGTCGCTGAACCCGTTGAAAACCGATAGAACCACAATCAATGCAGTTGTAGCTACAGCTATTCCTGCCACCGATATCATCGAAATGACATTGACGGCATTATGTCGTTTGGGTGAAAAAAGATAGCGCAGGGCTATCATAAACTGCAGCCTCATAGATATGGGGTTAATTGTGATTAATGATTGGAAAATGGACATGCCAAAGGCATGTTCCTACTTATTCAGCCTTTTTGTCAGCATCGAGGAGCGCATCGATTTTTTCGATATAATCGAGCGAATCATCGAGGTGGAACGAGAGTTCTGGAGTCTTTCTCAGCTGAAATCTCACTTTTTGAGCGAGTTCATAACGGATTGTACGGGCATTACGGTTAATACTTTCAATCATTTCAGCACCTTTATCTGACGGAAAAACAGAGAGATAGGCGCGGGCTATGCTGAGGTCGGGTGAAACTTTCACTGAACTCACTGAAACTATAACTCCGTGAGTCTTAGCAGTTTGCTGACGAAAAATTTCACTTAATTCTTTTTGAATAAGTCTTGATATTTTTGCTTGACGTGTTGATTCCATAATTTTGTTGTTTTACTATAATAACGTATTACCGCCGCAGATGGTTTATTTTATTACTGCTAAACCGCCTTGTGAAGTTTCTTTGTAAAGACTCGGGATGTCGTGGCCGGTCTGTTTCATAACTTCAACGATACGGTCAAATGAAACTGAGTGATGACCATCGGAAAACGCTGCAAAAAGGTTTGAGTCGAGGGCGCGCGCGGCGGCATAGGCATTACGTTCGATACAAGGAATCTGGACGAGACCGCATACGGGGTCACAGGTCAAACCCAAGTGGTGTTCGAGCGCCATTTCGGCTGCATATTCAATTTGGGCAGGCGACCCTCCGAACAGATGACTTGCGGCGGCTGCACCCATCGCACATGCGACCCCGATTTCACCTTGACAACCTACTTCGGCACCTGATATTGAAGCGTTTGTCTTCACTACGTTGCCAAAGATTCCGGCAGTGGCAAGAGCCCGCAAAATACGTTTATCGCTGAATGATTTTGAGGTGCTGAGGTGATATAGAACGGCTGGAACTACACCACTTGATCCACAGGTCGGGGCGGTAACGATTTTCCCACCCGAAGCATTTTCTTCAGAGACTGCCAAGGCATAGGCATAAACCAATCCGCGACTTTTAAGGTTGCTCGAATAACCTGCCGCATGAACATGATAGCTTACCGCCTTGCGTCTTACGCCAAGTCCTCCGGGTAAGACACCCTCGGCTTCGATACCTCGCTCAACAGCTTCTTTCATCGTTTTCCAAACCTCGTTGAGATAGTCCCATACGTCGCTGTTTTCGCACATTTCAACGTATTCCCAGTAGGAACGCCCGGTTTCCTCACACCATTTTTGAATATCTTTTATGGTTGAGAGTTCATATATTGATTCTCCGGTAACTCGCTGTTGACCTTCGCGACAGATGTCACCGCCACCAATCGAGAAAACGGTGTCAGTGTCAATGATTTTACCCTTGCTGTCAAAAGCTTTGAAAGTCATTCCGTTGGGGTGGAAATCAAGAAACACTTTAGGTTCCCAGATGATTGTTGTCGGTGCGGTCGGTTCGAGAGTTTCCAAAATCGCACGGTCGGTCAAGTGACCGGCTCCGGTTGCGGCAAGCGATCCGAAGAGTGTCACTTCAAAACGCGCCGCATTTTTATTGTGGGCAAGGAATTCTTCCGAAGCCTTGCGCGGACCCATCGTGTGACTGCTTGATGGTCCATATCCTATTTTAAATAATCGGGTTATCGATTCCATTTAACTATTTTAGTACTTGATAGTTATATCGCTATTTTTGCCTGTCGCATATTTAACCTCAAAGGTGAGGACACGTTTTGCGGGGTCAAAAATAAATTTTTTGATTTTTGTGCCGTCAACGGTAATTGATTTGGGTGATGACACATTATATAATTTAATCGTAAGACGTTTACCGGTTTTGTCGGGAATGCCGTTCTCTACAGTTGAGATAGAGATGGTCGTTTCATTGTCAGCCGTTTTTGCGTCAGTTTTAATAAGATTGTATGGCGCATTACCCGATGACGGAGTCTTTAAGTCATCTTCATAAATCAAACCTGAGCCATTGCAACCGTTAACCGAGTAATAGTTAAGGGTATAACGGGAGGTTGAATAGTCACATGTATTTCTCATCGGATAGTCGGCAGTCGGGATTACCGCACCGGCTTTGACAAACAACGGGATGATGTGCAACGGAGCATTGTAATTGATTGTGTCGGGTCCGTTATAAATTATTGTGGGATTGTTATAGTCAACCCATTTGCCTTCGGGTAGAATCACTTCGCGACTTGTCGCACCCTGATGAAGTACCGGAGCAACAAGCAGGTCTGGTCCCCACATATATTCGTTTTCGATTGAGTTGAGGGCTGAGCGGCGGGTGTAGTCAACGGGGCGAACGAGAGGCATCCCTGTTGTTGCATTTTCAAATGCCAACGTATAATTGTAGGGCAACCAGCGGTAACGTTCCTTGATGAGCGGTTTTATGATGCTTTCATATTCGGGGTAGTGGTATGGCTCAGCCATCACTGTGGCATGGGTGCGTAAAACGGGAGAGAACAAGCCGAGTTGCAACCAACGAACGTATAGTTCGGGGTCAGTCGGGTGTTTAGGATTAACAGCAAAGCCTCCGACATCGTGGCTCATATAGCCGAGTCCGCTCATACCTGAATTAAGCATAATCTTAATCTGGGGTTGCATACCTCCCCAAGAGCGAGAAACATCGGTTGACCAAGGGAACACGTTGAAACGTTGCAAACCTGTAGTTCCGCCACGCATCAGCGACATCAGGCGGGTTGTCGGGTATTGTTCTTTATAGAGATTGTAGATTATTTCGCTCCAGTCGTTACCATATCGGTTATGATATTCACGGGCAGTCAATCCGTTAGCGTGAATCATCGACTCGGGATGAACTTCGGGCTCGCCGAGGTCGCCCCACCAACCGCCAACACCTTCATCGGTCAGCTTTTTGTAGCGGTCGCTGAGCCATTTGCGTGTGTCGGGATTTGACACGTCGAACATACCGCCTTCGCCAACCCAGATTTTTACTTCGTGGGTCTGACCAAGAGAGTCACGTCCGAAAAGACGTTGCTCTGAAAGTGTGTTGTAATTTTCGAGACCACGTCCGTTTTTGAGAACGTAGGGCTGTGAAATAGGAATCAGATTAACACCACGACGTTTGAGATTGCGGAGCATTTTGACATGGTCGGGCCATTGTGATTTAGCCCATGACAATGAGCCCATATCCTGTTCTTTACCATACCAATAAAGGTCGAGTACGATGCCATCGACAGGATAGCCTTCACGCTGAAGCGTATCGATTACGCCCTCGGTTTCAGCTTGGTTGTGATAGCCGTATTTTGAGGTGATATAGCCCATTGCCCAAAGGGGTGGCAATTCTTGACGTCCGGTCAGTTGAGAAAGCAATTTGATTGTGCCTTGAAGCGAACTGTCATGCTCGCCCCGCGATATAAAGTAGTATGAAATCGGGGTTTTAAGATTTTCGGTAATGTACTCAATCGGGTTGTTGAGGATGAGCGATGAGGCTGCAAAATCGTCAAACAACAGGGCATATCCGTTGTCGCTGATGAAAAGCGGCATAGTGATACCCATCTGCGAGATGCGTTTGTCGCCATCGGTGTAGCCGTAATTCTGACGGTTGTAATTTACCAACGTATCTCCTCTGAGGTTGAGGCTATTACCACGTTCGCCCCCGCCAAAGATCTGAGTGGTAGGGTCGGGGGTGAATATTTTGATGACGCGTTTGCCGTTGACATCTTCGGGAAAACCCTCGTCAACGATAGTGCGATTGCCTCCGGCTGTGAGTACAACACTGTTGTCTGTGAGAGTAGCTGAAAGTCCGGCAGGTGTTATGATAGTCGAAGTGTTACCGATTGTAACATACTTGCACTCCATCTCCTTGTCCTTGATGTCAAGTACCATGTTGATAGGAGATTGCTCAGCTTCTTTCCAATCGTCGGGGGTGTAGGTCACACGAAAAATGTTGGGTGTGATAGCCTCGACCGAACGGGTAAATGAAGACTTGCCGTTTACCTGCAAAAACGCAGCGGCTATGAGTGAAAGTGTTAGTATATGTCGCAGTTTATTCATCGTTTTTACGATTTTGGCAATCGGTAAGAGGTTGAGATGTAGTCTGATAGGCCGTCTTAGCTAAATGTGGCGGCAAGACGTTTGATAGCGGCTTCAACCGAAACACGTTTGTAGAGAATGTCGTAAACCGTGTTGAGAATTGGCATATCCACGCCATAGTTGGCATTGATTTCGTAGATACATTTTGTGCCATAATATCCTTCGGCGGTCTGTTCCATCTCCATGCGGGCTGCTTTAACCGAGTAGCCTTTACCGATCATAGAACCGAAGTTATGGTTGCGTGAGAATCGCGAGTATGCGGTCACGAGGAGGTCACCCATATAAACCGAATCGCAAATTTGGCGGGGGCGGGGAGCGGCTGCATCAAGGAAGCGTTCCATTTCGCGGATAGCGTTGCTCACGAGCATTGCAAGGAAGTTGTCACCACGTTTCATGCCGTGAATAATACCGGCAGCGATAGCGTAGATGTTCTTAAGAACTCCGGCATACTCGATACCCTCGACATCATTAGAAGTGATAGCGTGGGCGGTCTTTGAAACGAGACATTTTGAGAAATCGTTGGCATTGAAAATGTCAGAACTGCCAACTGTCAGGTAGCAAGGGCGGTCAAGAGCGACCTCCTCGGCGTGACAGGGTCCTGAAATGACAAGAATGTTGTCGGGATTAACGCCGAATTTCTCGGTCATGTAATCTGAAATCAGCATATTCTCGTCAGGTACAAGACCTTTGACAGCGTTAATGACATATTTGTTGCTGATATCGACTTTGAGTTTTGCCACGTGATCCTTGAAATAGGGCGAGGGCATCACTAAAAGGAGTGTATCGCACTCAGAGCAAACCGCGTTGATGTCGCTCGAAAAGTTGATACGTTCAATATCAAACATGACGTCGGTCAGATAGGCGGGATTGTGTCTCAGATGTTTAAATTCTTCGATACGGTCGTCACGACGCATATACCATGTTATTTGTTCGCAGTTATTCATTAACAGTTTGGCAAGTGCGGTAGCCCAGCTACCGCCACCCATTACTGCAATTTTACCCGGAAAACTCATCTTGTTCTGATTGTAGGTTATTGGTGTTTAGCAACTTGCTGCAGCTTTCTCAATCCATGCGCCAACCTCTTCGATTGTGGGGTTGGTGAGTTCGAGTTTAAATTTCTTGTTAAGACCGCAAAGCTCTTGGTGGAGTTTGCCTGCCGATGTAACGGCACCGAGCATTGCAATGGTTACGATTCCGTTTTTCTGGAGTGGCGCAACCCATTCAGCCGGTACGCCGATTTCGGTATATGCATCCTCGCGGTCGCGTTTCTGAACCTTTTCAGGACGCATCTGGGGGAAGAACAATACTTCCTGGATGGTGGTCTGTCCGGTCATCAACATTACAAGGCGATCCATACCGATACCCATACCTGATGTCGGAGGCATACCATATTCGAGAGCGCGGATAAAGTCATGGTCAATAATCATTGCTTCATCGTCGCCCTTCTCGCCGAGCTTCATTTGCTCAACAAAACGTTCATATTGGTCAATCGGGTCGTTAAGCTCTGAATAAGCATTACAAAGCTCTTTACCGTTAACCATAAGCTCGAAACGTTCGGTAAGTTCGGGATTGTTGCGGTGACGTTTTGTGAGGGGTGACATTTCGATGGGGTAGTCGATGATGAATGTGGGCTGAATGTAGTTGCCTTCACATTTTTCGCCGAAGATTTCATCGATGAGTTTGCCTTTACCCATTGACTCGTCAATTTCGATGTCAAGTTTTTTGCAAACATCACGGAGCTGATTTTCGTCCATGCCGGTGATGTCGATGCCTGTAAATTCTTTAATGGCGTCAATCATTGTCACGCGACGGAACGGGGTCTTGAAGTCGATTACGTTGTCGCCGACCTGAACTTTTGTGGTACCGTTCACTTCGAGGCATATGCGTTCGAGCATATTCTCGGTGAAAGACATCATCCAGTTGTAGTCTTTATAGGGAACGTAGATTTCAGTACAGGTAAACTCGGGATTGTGGGTGCGGTCCATACCTTCGTTTCTGAAGTTCTTACCAATTTCATAAACACCGTCGATTCCGCCTACGATAAGTCGTTTTAGGTAAAGTTCGGTGGCGATACGAAGGTAAAGATCCATGTCAAGGGTGTTGTGGTGGGTGATGAACGGACGAGCCGATGCGCCGCCGGCGATTGACTGGAGGATTGGAGTTTCGACTTCAACATAGCCATGCTCGTTAAAGTAGTTGCGCATCGAGTTGAAAACCTTGCTGCGTTTCATAAAGATGTCTTTGACCCCTTCGTTTACAACGAGATCGACATAGCGGCGACGATAACGAAGTTCGGGGTCGTCAAATGCGTCGTAGGTCACACCGTCTTTCACTTTCACGATCGGAAGCGGGCGGAGCGATTTGGCAAGCACGGTCAGTTTTTGGGCGTGAATTGAAATCTCGCCTGTCTGTGTGCGGAAAACATAACCTTCAACACCGATGAAGTCACCGATGTCAAGAAGTTTTTTGAATACTACGTTATAGAGGTCTTTATTTTCGTCGGGGCAAATTTCGTCGCGGTTGATATAAATTTGAATACGTCCCTCGCCATCCTGGAGCTCAACAAACGAAGCCTTACCCATGATGCGTCGGCTCATGATTCGTCCGGCAACCGCCACGTCGCGGCGGGGAGCGTCATCCTTGAAATTTTCTTTAATCTCCTCGGTGTGTCCGGTTACAACATATTCTGCTGCAGGATAAGGATCAATTCCGAGGTCACGCATTGCCTGGAGGCTGTTGCGGCGAACAATTTCCTGTTCGCTCAATTCAAGTGGATTCATATAGTTGTTTTTGTTGTTTTATCTGTGATTAGTAATATTTTTTGCAAATTTAGTCAAAAATAACGACAAAATGCGATTTTAAACCAAAAAGCCGACATATCACATCTGTTAATAATACATAACTAAGGACAATCTGAAAAAAATATTAGGCTCATCGCCCTCCCTTTTGAAGTTTTTCACTACCTTTGCAAAAAATAAATTTCATACCTAAAAATCATCAATCTAATGAACGTAGTCGACCGCTTTCTCCAATATGTCAAATTTGACACTCAGAGCGATGAACTCACCGGAATGACCCCGTCAACTCCGGGTCAAATGGAATTTGCTCAATACCTTGAAGGTGTTTTGCGTGAAATGAAACTTGCTAATATCTCGCTTGACGAGAATGGCTATCTGATGGCAACTCTCCCTTCAAATATTGATAAAAAAGTGCCAACTGTTGGTTTTATTGCCCACGTTGATACATCGCCCGACATGTCGGGTCATAGCGTTTCTCCCCGAATCGTTGAGAAGTATGACGGTAACGACATCATTCTCAATGCCGAACAAAACATTGTTCTTTCGCCTGCTGAGTTCCCCGAACTCCTCAAATACAAGGGGCAGGATTTGATAGTCACTGACGGAACAACACTTCTGGGTGCCGATGACAAAGCCGGTATCGCTGAAATTATTTCGGCTGTTGCCTATCTTCAGGAACATCCAGAAATCAAGCACGGCGACATCCGCATCGCTTTCAACCCCGACGAGGAAATCGGTTTAGGCGCCCACAAGTTTGATGTTCAACGTTTTGGATGTGAATGGGCTTATACAATGGATGGTGGCGAAATCGGCGAACTCGAATATGAAAACTTCAACGCTGCTGTTGCAAAAATCACATTCAAAGGCCGCAATGTTCATCCCGGATATGCCAAACATAAAATGATAAACTCAATCCGCATAGCCAACCAGTTTGCAATCATGCTTCCCCGTTGGGAAACTCCTGAACACACTGAGGGTTATGAAGGATTTTATCATCTCGTAAATATCGAAGGTTCGGTTGAGCAGACCGTTCTCACTTATATCATCCGCGACCACGACCGCGATCGTTTTGAACGTCGTAAAGAGGAATTCCGTCACCTTGTCCGCAAGATCAACCACGAATTCCCCGACTGTGCATCGCTCGAAATCAAGGATCAATACTACAACATGAAGGAGAAAGTTGAGCCGTTACCCCATATCATCGAAATTGCCCAGCAGGCAATGCGCGATGCCGGTGTAACCCCTGTGGTTGTACCGATTCGTGGCGGTACAGACGGAGCTCAGCTTTCGTTCAAAGGACTTCCTTGTCCCAATATATTTGCCGGTGGTTTGAACTTCCATGGTCGCTTTGAGTTTGTGCCCATTCCTTCAATGGAAAAAGCAACCCAAGTGATAGTTGAAATCTGTCGCATCGTGGCAGAACGCTAAAATATAACATCCACGTTAGCACCTTATTATGCATTGTGTATTATGAAGCATTTGATTGTCATAACGGGTGCAACGGCGTCAGGTAAAACATCAGTCGCAGTCGAGCTTGCCCAAAGGCTCGGCTGCGATATTATTTCTGCCGATTCACGTCAGATTTTCCGTCAGATTCCTATTGGTACGGCAGCCCCGACTGCCGAAGAGATGAATGGTGTCAAACACCACTTTGTCGGTTGCAAAAATCTCGATGAATATTATAGTGCGGCCGCCTTTGAAACTGACGTGTTAGCATTATTGCCAAAACTTTGGGAAACAAATGATTATGCTGTAATGTGTGGTGGGTCGATGATGTATGTCGATGCGGTTGTCAACGGCATTGATGCTCTCCCCGATATTTCTCCGGCAATCAGACAACACGCCGCCTCAATATACCAAAACGGAGGGATCGAGGCTATACGTGCCCAACTTGAAATTCTCGACCCTGACTATTATCAACAGGTTGACCTCAATAACCATAAACGGCTCGTTCATGCTGTCGAGATTTGTCTGCAAGCTGGCAAACCTTATTCATCGCTTCGCACAGGTCAGCGAAAGAAGCGTGATTTCAAGATACTTAAATTTGCTATCGACCTTGACCGCGAACAGCTTTTTGACCGCATAAATCGTCGTGTCGAAACGATGATAGAAGCCGGCCTCGAAGATGAGGCTCGTCGGGTTTATCCGCTACGTCATCTCAACTCCCTTAACACGGTGGGTTACAAGGAGATGTTTGCAATGTTTGACGGCACGATGGATCGAGAAACTGCTATTGCCCGACTTCAGAAAAACACTCGTGTGTTCGCCAAAAAACAGCTAACATGGCTAAAACGTGACCCTTCGGTGATCTACGTTCAATATCCCGGCGTTGCTGACAAAATCTATAATTATATCATCAGTCACCAATGACAGCGCGCGACTATGAAAACCATTTCAAACGACTGTACTTGCCTTTGGGAATGTATGCCTTGAGGTTTGTGCGGGATGTCGCTGTGTCAGAAGATTTGGTGCAGGATGCGTTTATGAAAGCGTGGCTCTATCTCGAAAATGGTGGAGCGATTGACAACGTTCAGGCTTTTATGTATCGAGCTGTCAGAAACGGTTGTTTGACGTGGCTGAGACAACAACGTGAAACCCTTGACGAGAACTTTATTCCCGAGGTCGAAGATGAGGAAATTGACACGTCGTTTCGCGATGCAAAAATATGGCGAGCAATTGATGATCTGCCTGAAAAATGTCGTCAAGTCTTTTTAATGAGTAAGCAAGATGGCATGTCAAACGAAGAAATCGCTATTGAACTCGGCATATCAATCAAGACCGTTAAAAACCAGAAGACAAAAGCATTGTCACGCCTACGAGAAGCACTATCAACCAACCACAAACCATTCTTTCTGCCATTTTTATAAATTTTTTATTTCAGAGTAGGACTTTTTGAAAAGTTGTGAGTCATAGAGATAGAAACTCATAATTTTCAAAGAATGGAAACAAAAGATTTTGATTTTGTAGCCCGATATTATAAAAAGGGGAGCTTTAATAAAGATGCAGCATGGGCTCGACTGGGAATAACCACAGTTTCTTGGTGGAGTCGATTCCGAGTGGCAGCTGCTGTTGCTGCTCTGTTGGTAGTTTCAGCTTCAGCCGCATTGATTTATCATCAATATCAATTAAATACTGCTAAGAATCAGGCTGTTGAATCGGTTGACATTACTCCTTTAACCGAAGCCAAGGTCATTGATTTTGAAAACGCATCTCTGACTGAAATTGTCCGAGAAATTGAGATGGTTTATAACGTCAATATCGTAAATTTACCCGACCCGACTCTTGATTATAATCTTTCGCTACATTTTGAGGGTAATCCGGTTGAGTTGATCGATGCTATCAACGACATTTTAGGTACACAAATGAACGTGGTTGAGAAATGAGAAAACTGATATTGTTAACCATAGTACTGCTCATCGGTTTTGTCTCATTTGCTCAAACTGTTACAGTCGTGGCTGTTGCAAAGCCTGCGGCTACCGTTTTTAGGAGCATAGCTGAGCAGACTGGGATGAATTTTGTGTATTCTGCCGACTTGTTAGAGGAGGTTACCGTGACGGTTAATGTTAAAGACAAGCCATTGAAGCAAGCCCTTGATTTGATGTTCCGTAACACCGATATTGAATATAAAATCAAAGGTAAGAATATCATTCTTAAACATAAACCGGATGAGGTTCAAAAGGTTAAGAAGGAACAGCCGGTAGTTGGTAAGCTGTCGATGACCGACTCTTTGTCAATGAGTAAGTTACTCGCTGAAGTTACGGTTGTTTCACGTCTTGAGTCACCCGTTATTGAGACACCCGAAATCGGGGCGAAAAAGATGACGGCGAACGAAATTATCAATACTCCGGTTTTGTTTGGCGAAAGCGATGTCATAAAGACACTGTTGATCCAACCCGGGATTTCCGAGGGGCAGGAAGGGCTGTCAGGAATGAATGTGCATGGTGGTAACGCTGATGAAAATTTGTATATGCTCGACAACGTTCTGCTCTATCAGGTTAACCATTTCGGCGGACTTTTTTCAGCATTTAACGTTGAGGCAATCAGATATATAGACTTTTTTAAATCATCAATTCCGGCGAAATATGACGGTCGTCTTTCGTCTTATCTCGATGTCCGCACCAAGAATGGTTCACATGACGGTCATCATGGTTCGGGACGCCTCGGTTTGACTTCCGGAGCATTCAATATCAGCGGTTCGATTGGGCGAAAAACGACGTATATGGTAGCACTTCGACGCTCGTGGTTTGATGTGCTGACAATACCTACACTTGCGATTATAAATGCCGCTAACGACGAGTGGACCAACCGCTTCAATTATGCCTTTATGGATCTCAACGGCAAGGTAACCCATCGGTTCTCAAACCGTGCAACCGGATTCGTGTCAGTTTATTATGGAAACGACCTTTTGAAAACCGGTTCGGCTGACAAAGAAAACCAAATACAATATGGTTGGATTGATAATTTGAAATATGATTTCAACTGGGGTAATCTTGTGGCACAGGTCGGTTGTAACTATCGGTTCAATAGCGATTTGACTGCCGAATTTACAGCTGCTTATACCCGTTATTTTTCAAGCATGAAATATGACTGTCTGACAAAAATTGTGGAACGCGACTCAACGCAAAAAATCCATGAGATTAATAAGACCAATAACAACATCAACGACTGGATATTCCGCGGCGATTTTGATTGGTCGCTAAACGATGACAACCGTATCCGTTTTGGCGGTAACTACATACTTCATTCATTCCTGCCGTCACGCTCCGACCGCAATTACACCATAGGGTCAACCAGTTTTATCAGTCGTGATTTGACTTGGCGATATCTTGCCAATGAAGCCAACATTTATGCCGAAGACGACTGGCATTTGAGCGACAGATTCATGATGAATGTCGGACTACACCTCTCGTTATTTAATATCGACGGCAAAACCGATTTCGGGTTTGCCCCGAGACTTTCTGTTAGCTATCGACCGGTCGAGAATTGGGCTGTTAAAGCGGCATACGCCCGTACAAATCAGTATGTCCACCAACTCTCCCAAACCTATCTGTCGTTGCCGTCAGACCAGTGGGTACCCGTTACCCGCGGTTTCAAACCAGAGACTGCTGACAAGGTTTCGGTAGGCGCTTATTGGAGCAGTGATGACCGTGTTTTCGGTGCGTCGGTCGAAGGTTATTATAAGACTATGCGCAATCTGGTTGATTACCGTGACGAATACTATCTTCAATCGCCGATTGAAATGTGGAATGCACAGCTATGTTCGGGTAACGGCACAGCCAAAGGTATTGATTTCAAGGTCGAAAAGGTGTTTGGCAAGCTGACAGGACACATCGCATATTCGCTTGCGTGGTCTGACCGCATCTTCCCTGATAAAAATGGAGGTCACCCCTTCCCGGCACGATTTGACAATCGACATACAATCAAAGTATTGCTAAATTGGAATGTGAGTAAAAAGGTGAGCCTTAATGCTGCATGGGTGGGACATTCGGGCAACCGATTCACGCTACTTCCCCAAGTTTGGGAAATGCCCGATTTTGATAATGGCTATGATGATGAAGCCTCACTAAAAACACCAATAAATAACTATCAACTACCGTTTTACCATCGTCTCGATCTCTCGTGCATGCTTAAAAATCATCGTGGCTATTGGACTTTCGGACTCTTCAACGCCTACTGCCACATGAACACGGTTGCGATTCGCCGAACCTATGACCGAAACAATAATCCGAAATTTCAAAAGGTAAAACTCTTTCCTATAATTCCTTCAATATCATACACATGGCAATTCTAAAATATATATTACCCATATTGTTGGCAACCGTTTTAACCGGATGCTATGAAGACTTCAATCCCGACGTTGACACAAAGCCGGTGCTGTGCATGAACTCGCTCATCACTGTTGGTGAGCCAATTTATGTCTATGTGTCTCGTTCGTGGCTGTTCACCGACAAACAGGCTGCCGGTAATCATCAAGTGACTGATGCAAAGGTAACTGTGATTGTCAATGGCAATGTTGTGGATGCAGATTACCTTCCCCAAGAGGGTGACAAAATCTACATCATAGCTGAGAGTCGGACTTATGGTACGGCAACCGCAGAGGTTCAGGTGCCGTTTGCCGCCCCGATTGGCAAGGTCAATCTGACCCCGACAGTCACTGACATCTGGAAGGGACTTCACTATGAGATGTTGGCTGACATAACTTTTGATTTAAATTTTGAGCTGGATGTTGTCGATCATCCCGGATATGACAATTATTATAATTTGAGCTACGAGAAAAATAATCCCGACAGCAATGACGCCAAGTTTACATTAAATAGATTGGATGTTAAGCTCGAACCGATTTTCAAAGAGCATATCGATGTTCTGGAATCGATTATGGTCGATGAAGAAAGTTATGATTTCCTATATTTTTCCGATCAACAATTTGCGGGTAAAGCCTATACGCTTCATCTAAATTTTACGGATAATTACTATTCCGTCAGCTCAAGATATTATGATGAGTCACTCCTTGATTGCGGTATAACATTTTGTCTTTCAACAATATCAAGGAGCTACTACAACTGGGCTGTCTATAAGTGGAATGTCACCGAGGGAATAATCGGCGACCTTGCCGAAGTCGGACTTGCCGAGTCTAAATGGGGCTACAGCAACGTCTCAACCGGTGCCGGAGTTGTCGCAGCAAAATCAGAAACCCAATATACCGTCAGCCTAAAAGAATTCTTAAAACAATTTTTTTGACCCTCAATTCCCCATAGTATTTTTCTTGAGAAAGGCGATATTATACAAGCAATTAATCAAAATTTGCTATTCGTTTGTTATAATTTTGAATTTAAAATTATTGCACGATGAATAAAACGGCTATTTTTGTCACTATAATTACAACCTTAATGTCGGGTTTTACGGCAACTGCTCAGCGCGACAGCCGACACTTTGAAAAAGGTGTTGTAACTATTATAAATAATGATACGACCGATGCATCGCGTATTGAAAAGGTGCTTAAACAAAACTCGCCTCAATCGCCCAATGACAACGGTTTGCCTCGTTTTGCCCTTGTCGGTAAAAATGACAAATTTTATATTGCATTCGGTGGGCAGTTTCTTGGCGAAGCCGTTGTTGATTTTGGAGACAATATGCCGTCGGCGATTTCATTCACCCCGGCTGCAATGACTCCATCTACTCCTGGTAATCGAAGCAATCTTGGTTTTGGATGGCAGTCCTCATCTATTTATATGAATATTGTGACTTTACCGGGTACAAAAGATCAAGTCGGACTGTTTTTTAAAGCAAATTTTACGGGCAATAACAACTCATTTAGCGTATATCATTTTTATGCACGCTATCGCGGTTTACAAGCCGGTTATACGTCGGGGGTATTTACCGATGCGGCAGCCGAGCCAATGACAATCGACTTTGAAGGACCGAATGGATATCCCTATGCTACATTGTTTAATGTGTCATGGACTCAGAAATTTAACGACCATTTCTCGGGCGCAATCGGTATTGACGCACCATCGGTTTCAATGACGTCTGGAACTTCATCAGAGGTCGTTAATCAGCGAATCCCTGCCATTCCGGTCTATGTTCAATATGGATATAATGATGGCAATTCCCATGTTAGACTTTCGGGACTTGTCCGTCCAATGCAATATCGAAATTTGAGAGCCAATCACACCGAGACCCTGACCGGCCTCGGTGTTCAACTCTCGGGTATGACTCCGGTTGTCGGTGCATTAACATTTAACTACAACGCTGTTTTTGGTCGTGGTATAAGCAACTATATCCAAGACGATAACGGACTCGGACTTGACGCCGTTTCATTAAAGAAGAATGGCAAAATGGGTATGGTAAAATCGCTCGGTCTAACCGCCGGACTCAACTACGCATTTAACTCTAAACTTTCCACCAACTTAACATATAGTCATCTCGTCAACTATCTCCCCGAGAATACCGTTTCAAAAACCGGACTCTACCGTTCAGGCGATTACGTAGCCGCCAACGTCATCTATAACATCAACAACTACCTTTCAGCCGGCATCGAATATGACTACGGCCATCGCAAAGACTTCAAATCGTCACCCCTCCACACCAACCGTCTCCAACTTCAGCTCGCAGTGACATTCTAACGAAAATATGTCATTAATCTCAGTTACCTTTCACACTAACTCTATAATAGCCCTTGCACCATTACTCCGTGTACTATAGAGGTGGAGATCGCCACCGTGACGGCGTACAATTTGGCGGCTGACATAAAGCCCAACACCGGAGCCATCAGGTTTTGTAGTGACAAATGGCTGAAAAAGATTATCGCGAACCTCATCGTCTAATCCACGCCCGTTATCCTCAATGATAATGTAAGGATGACCGTTTGAGCTCGAGACAGTTATACTGACTGTCGGATTCTTCACATCGGCAACCGCATCTAATGCATTACGAATCAGATTTATAATCACCTGACTCATAAGGTCGATGTCGATGTCAAGTTTGATGGTGTCAGAAATCGTAAATTGACAAATATCATCACTGAGTCCACGCCTTTGCAATTCGGCATCGGCAAGCATTTTTATACGGGAAACAAATTCTCGCGAGTCGATTGTTGCGAGTTGTGGTTCAGGCAAATGGGTCAGATTATGATAGGCCTTTAGAAAACGTTCGATACCTCGGCTTCGGCTGTCTATCAACTCGATAGCTTCCTGGAGTTTATCGCCTTGATAGCGTTCGGGATGTTTTTTAATGGCTGAGCATAGGGCGATAACAGGCGTAATCGAATTACCCATTTCGTGGGTCATAATCTTCAATATACGGTCATAATATTCTTTTCCGGTTTCCAATTCGATTGTCGTTTTATGAAATCTCACAACAAGTCGATTGAATGTCGCAAGTATATCAGCTAACATGGGGTCATCGCTTTTGCTGTCAAATGCAGTCATTGTATCTCTCGCCTCAAGCGACTTTGCAAAGGTCCATACAATCAGCTTTAGCTTTGACACCTGATTCCACAAAATCAGGCACAAAATCATGAGCCCGATTATCGAAAAAAATGATTGTGGAATTAGTCCTTTTATCATTAGGCAAGCCGACAATGCCGACAGCCCGATTATTGCAAACAGTAATAATACGAAGTAAAGGCGGAAGTGTCTCATGATTTTTTCAATAGATTGTAAAGCGTTTGACGATTGATGTTTAATCGCTCGGCAGCCATGCTTAGATTTCCGTCGCATTGAGCAATGACATCCTTGATATGTTGCATCTTGACCTCGTCGAGCGTCATTTGTTGACGGTCATGTTCACGCTGTTGAAGAGCAACCGCATTATTGACGGCTGCGTTTTCGATGCGTGCTTTCTTGTTTCGTTCTATCGCCTTGTGGAGTTTTTCAATTAGCTCGTCGTTATCCCACGGCTTGGTCACAAAATCTTCGGCACCGAGTTTCATAGCCTCGACAGCTAAACCGATTTCGCCAAACGCAGTGATTACAACCACAGCCGGAGCATTGGGCGACTCCTTTATACGTTCCAACCAAAACAAACCCTCGCTGCCGTCAAGTCGGTTGGGGTTGAAATTCATATCAAGAATCACGCAGTCAATATCACCGTTGCGTAGTAACGCCGGAATGATGCGCGGGTCGCCCGATGCTGTTATGTCGTCAAACTCATCAGCAAGAATAAGGTTAAGCGTCGATCTTACCGCCGGATTGTCATCGATAATCAAAACTTTCATGTCGCAAAGATACAATTTAACCGCTAAAGTGATAGCTTATAAACAAATAAATCGTCTAAAATTTGGACAATGTGTCTAATTTTTAGACAAAATGCGGGGTAAATTTGCCATTTTGCGATTTTTTCGAGAACTATCACAAAAGCGACTGCTAACTTTGTCGCCATGAAACAAATGTTTATCATATTAATAACATTTCTTGTCGGGTTGCCAGCATCAGCTCAGATGACATTGAACGATTGTCTGCGTTATGCTGTGGAGCATGCCCACGATAATATTATTAATCTGCTCGAAGTCTCTAAAGCTTCGGCTGATAAACGTATTGCCGCTTCTGATCTGATGCCGTCGCTCAGTTTATCATCGAGTGGTAATCTCAGTTTCGGTCGTAATATCGACCCCGAAACCAATACATACGACAACAAACAGACTCTCTCGACCGGTTTTGGTCTTTCAATGTCAATTCCAGTATTTGACGGACTCGTCAGAATAAACAATCTCAAAATTGCCGACATAGCTCGTCAACGCCGTATGTCTCAACTCGACATTGACCGTGACCGCATCTCGTTTGAAGTCATTAAGGCATTTTACAACGTGGATTATTGCACGGCAATGGTTGATCAGATGAAAACCCAGTTGCAGTGTGACAGTCTCGACCTTGTTGCCACTCAGCGAGCTGAACAACTTGGTGTCAAAAGCGGTGCCGACGTAGCCCGACTTGTCGCATTGGTCGCCTCTGACAACTATGAGCTTGCCAATCAGCTTGGTCTGCTCGCAAAAGCAATGTCATCACTCAAATCGGCAATGGGAATGCCACTTGACGGCGAACCTCTTATTCTTGATTTTGACACTCCGCTCTTAGAATCAGAGCAGACCGGCATCAATCCCCAAGTATCCGAAGCTCAGCTTGCCCTACGCCAAAGCGAGTATGAACTTCGCGTAGCCCGTGGCACTTTCTCTCCTCGCATCTCGCTAAACGGTGGTGTGTCAACCTCTTATTACCGTATGTTTGGCACGAACGCACCAACGCCAACAAACTTTAACACCCAATGGAACAACAATATGGGTGAGTATATCGGCTTCTCGGTCTTGATTCCGCTGTTTACCGGACTATCTAACACCAACAAACTGAAACGAGCCAAAATCAACCTTAATGAAAGTAGGGTCAAACTCGAAAAGACAAAATATGAAGTCGCTTGTCAACTGTCTGATGCTGAACTCGATCTGAAAACCGCAGGTGTCGAACTCGATGCTGCCTCAAAACGTCTTGATGCCGAGCAAATTGCCTATAACGCTGTTCATCGTCGTTTTGAACTCGGGAGTGCCTCGGTCATTGACCTATACACTGCCGGAGCACAGCTCGCAGCTGCCCGATCGACACTCGAAGGCAAGCGTATTCAGCAGATTATAAGCAAAATAACACTCAGCTACTACCAAGGGGCTAAACTCATTAAAGAATAATCGACTATGGATATTGAAATAAAACCAAAATATCAGTTCGCTAAAAAATATGGTGTGATAATAGTGGTAGGCATACTGCTTATCTCTGCTATAATCTACGCCGTTATCTCAGCCGGTACGACATCTCGCGAAACCGACATTAACGCAATCACAATCGGTGATGTTTCTCGTGGACTTTTCAACGACAACATTCGTCTGACCGGTAAAGTCGAGACGGGAACGTCGGTCAAGATTTCGGCTCTTGAAACCGGAATCGTCGAGTCACGTCTGATTGACGAAGGTTCATTTGTAAATGCCGGCGACATCATCCTGACACTTCGCAACCCCAATCTGCGGCAGCAAATTCTTGACTCCGAGGCTCAGCTTGCCGAGAAGCAAAACATGTTGCGCGACACTGAGATTGCTATGGAGAAAGATCGTCTTCAAATCAAGCAGGATCTTCTCGTTGCTCGCACAGACCTCAACCGCAAACGTCGCGTTGCCCAGCAACAGGACGAACTCTATAAAGAAAAACTGACCTCGCGCGAAGAATATCTCATAGCCCGGGAAGACTATAAACTCGCCGAGGAAAACTATCAGCTTTTACTCAACCGACAGCGTCAGGACTCCCTATATCGTGGTGTTCAGCTTGATATGATGAGAGAGAGTCTGCGCAATATGCAAGAAAACTTTATGCTCGTTCGTCAGCGTGCCGACAACCTCAACATCCGTGCTTCTCACTCGGGTCAACTCGGCAGTCTGACCGCCGAACTCGGTCAAAACATTCCATCGGGCACCCAGTTAGGACAAATCAATATTCTCGATAACTACAAAATGACCGTCAGCATTGACGAACATTATATCGACCGCGTTTCAAGCGGGTTAAAGGGTATTGCCCATCGTCAGAACCATGACCTCGACCTCACTCTTACCAAAGTCTATCCCGAAGTAACTGACGGAACTTTCCGTGCCGACTTCACGATTGATGACAATGAGACAGCAAATCTTCGTGTTGGTCAGACCTATTCGATTGACCTCGTACTTGGCGAACCGTCGGAAGCGGTTATGATTCCGCGTGGAACATTTTTCCAGTCAACAGGCGGTCGATACATCTATGTTCTGTCTCCAGACGGCAAAATTGCGACACGCCGAGATATTCGCCTCGGTCGTCAAAATCCTCAGTTCTATGAGGTCGTCGAAGGCCTTGAACCGGGTGAACGTGTCATAACCAGTTCGTATCAGAACTTTGGTGATGCACAAAAGATTATAATAAAAAATTAAACATATAAAACAATGGAACTTCAAATCAAAAACCTAAAGAAAGTTTTCAGCACCGACAGTGTTAAGACTGTCGCTCTCAACGATGTATCATTCAATATAGCCGACGGCTCTTTTGTTGCCATTATGGGACCGTCGGGATGTGGAAAATCAACTCTGCTTAACATTCTCGGTCTGCTTGATAATCCGACCGAAGGTGAGTATCTGCTTGACGGTGTAGAGGTCGGTAATCTCAAAGAATCTCAACGAACTGAATATCGCCGCGGTCGCATCGGCTTCATTTTCCAATCGTTTAATCTGATTGAAGAAATGAATATCCGCGACAACATTATGTTGCCCCTCAACAATCTGCCTTTGTCAAAAGCCGAGAAAAAACAACGAGTTGACGAGGCTATGAACCGGATGGGCATCTCTCATCGCGCCAACCACTATCCCTCGCAACTTTCAGGTGGCCAGCAACAGCGTGCGGCAATCGCCCGGGCTATCGTATCACGTCCCGGTTTGATTCTTGCCGACGAGCCGACAGGTAACCTTGACTCAAAGAACGGTATTGAAGTGATGCAACTTCTCTCAGAACTTCACCGCGAGGGAGCTACAATCATTATGGTTACCCACTCTCAGCGCGACGCCGCCTGTGCTGACTATGTCATCAACCTCTTTGACGGCAGTATTGTTGAAAACCTTAACGACAAGATGTGATTATGTTTAAGTTCTTTACCTCTGACCTGCGACGCAACATCATCAAGATTTTGTGTCTGTCAATCGGGCTTTCAATCGGACTCCTCCTCGTAGCTCGTGTATATTTCGACAAGTCATACGACACCTTCTTCAAAGATTCTGATCGTATATATCGGCTTTATGAGACAGCCGAAAGAGATGGCGAATTTGAACGTTTCCCCACTACTCCGGGTGGGTATGCTCCATTATTTCAAAAAGACTTTCCTCAGGTTGAAATCTCAACTCGTTTTTTACACCGAAGTGATAAAATAACATTGTGTTTTGAAGATGGACGCAAGATATCTACCGGAGACTTATGTTGGACCGATGAGAATATATTTGAATTGTTCAATATTTCGATTTTAGTTGGCGATCCCCAAACCGTTCTCTTAACTGAGGGTCAATGTTTTATTCCGCGTTCATTGGCTACCAAAATCGGAGGTGATGTAATTGGTACACCATTTACCATGCCGACCCGTTTCCCTGATAAGAAATTTACTATTGGAGGTATTTATGAAGACATTCCGTTAAATTCATCAATCCCCAATGCCGTGTATTTCAGTATGTCAAGCAACCCTGATGAGACAAGGTGGAAAGATAATTACAATGGTAACGATTTATATAGTAGTTTTATTAGATTAATTCCCGGAGCAACGCTTCAAGATATAGAGCCGGGAATCAAGAAGATTGTTGAGGAAAATATTCCGAAAGAATATCGCGATTCAATGAAACTTAATATTATCATTGATAAACTGACAAATTTTTATGTGACCCAAAAGGATATTACAACAATGGATTGGATGCTTATGCTTCTTGCCATTATACTATTGCTTGGTTCGAGCCTTAACTTCCTTTTGATTGTCATCGGTCAGGTTGACAAACGTGGTAAGGAAATGGCGGTGAGAAAATGTTATGGTACATCAGATTTTAAAATATTCGGGCGGGTGATTAGAGAGAGTCTCTTTTATCTCGTTGTATCAGCTTTTATCGGTATTTTGACCGTATTTTGTTTCCCCTCGCTATGTGACAGACTGCTCGGCTATACTCCCGACCAATTTTTTACAACCGGGAATGTTTGGATTGTAGTTTTGGTGGTTTGTCTTGTTCTGCTTATTCTAACAGGTGTTATTCCGGCATGGATCTATTGCCGCACTCCCGTGGCAAGTGCTTTTAGAGGTAATGTTAAGGGTCGTCGTGGCTGGAAAATGGCATTATTGTCAATTCAATTCTTCTCAGCGGCAGTATTGATATGTCTGTTGGTATTGGTCGCTCGACAGTACAAGATGGCAGTTAAATTGGAAAAAGGCTTTGATGTCGATAATATTGCATGGGTCTTTCTTCCAATAGAAACTATTTCACAAAGAAGTTCGTTAGTATCAGAGTTTCAAAATCTCAGCTTTGTCAATGATGTTTCATCATCAACACTATTAATTGGAGGATTTGGTTCCGGTAATAATGTATGGATGAATGGAAATGTGGCGAATATGGTAAATATATCTGACAATTATAGTACTAATGCAAATTTCTTTGATTTGATGGGCATAGAATTCATTCAGGGCGAAACTTTTAGTGCAAACGCCGATTCGACCATCAATCAAGTGGTTGTGGAGAAAGCATTTATTGATGTCGTAAAGAAACTGACAGGCGAAGACTCTGACTATATTGTAGGAAAGTCGTTTCAAATTACAGAACACGGATCTGCGTACTATACCATTTGTGGTGTTATAAATGATATTAGACGCGGAAACTTGAACAATGTCGATAATAGGGCAGGAGTATGGTTCCCGTCATCGAAACCTCGTAGATGTATTGTCGTCAAACTTGATGAAATTACTCCTGAAAAACTAAAAATTCTTCAAGAAATTATTGATAATAAATTCCCAGACAAGGAACATGATATTACAACGCTTAAAGATACGATTGAAGGACAGTTTGCTCCGATTCGCAATTTTGCGACCTCGGTTATGATTGCCGGTGTGGCGATATTGGTTATCGCTCTTATCGGACTGATCGGTTATACCGGCGATGAAGTTCAGCGGCGTTCAAAAGAGATTGCAATCCGTAAAGTGTCGGGAACATCGGCACGGCAAATCATTTCGCTGTTCCTGCGCAATACGCTTGTGATTGCAATTCCGTCGATGATTGTCGGGGGAGCCGTTGCAATGATAGCCGGTCGAAAATGGCTGTCTCAATTTGCCGAGCAGGTGCCGATATCGCCTCTGTCAATGATTTTATGTCTGGTTGTGTTGCTGTTGATTATTTCGTCAGTCACGGTCTATAACACCCTCGGCGTTGCATCCTCCAATCCAGTCAATCACTTGCGCAACGAATAATATCAGGTGTTTTTTCAATTATAATTTAATTTAAGGGAGTGTCGGTTTTGCCGCACTCCTTTTTTGTGTAGTATGAAGTAATTATCAGTTGGTGAGTTCTGTTTAAAAATTATATTTTAATGTTATAAATGCTTCTAATGGTCTGAGGTCAAATGAAAAAGAGTAACGGTCTGAGTCGGTAATATAGCCATAGCTGTAATTCTTTTCATTCGTGAGGTTTCGGGCTGTCAGCTCTAATTCAAAGCGTTTGAAATGGAAGTTGACGTTACAATCCATGAAAAAGCTATTTTTTATAATATCGGTTGTCAATGATGTACGGCTGAAATAACCATGTATCCCGATCTCAGCTATCTTTATTGGCTGACTTGACAAAGAAAGAGAGGCTGTGATGTCACGCATACTTTGGGCAGGCGATATTCGACCTGTTGATGAGCGTGTATCGGAATATTTTCCTGACAGTTTTATTATCAAATAGTTGCCGATTGGGTTGCTGTTAATTGTGGCTTGTGCAACATAGGTCTTGACATTGAGATTGAGGATATTATTCTGACGTAAGACATCTTTCCCTAAAATCTCGATCGCTCCGTCAACCGCAAAAGATGTATGCCATTTATAGAATTTTTTCGAGAGTGATATATTGGTGTTAAAGTTGTTCATGCGGTTGTCGATATTACTATAAGCTGTCGAAATTTGGTCATCCTGACTTATCGACAATTCTCCCATGCGATTTGATTTAGACAAACGATACATCATGATAACAGATCCAAATAGACCTTCAATAGTGTTACGATAAGAAAAATTTGCTGATGTATAGTAGGAGTTGCGCAGGTTTGTTTTACCACTACCCAAGGTTGTCGTTCTCATGAAAGTAGTGTAAATCGGATTCTCAATAAAATCAGACATTCCTCCAATACGGTTCTGACGACCAAATGTCAGCCCGGTCTTCAGTTTGAATGGGAATGTATAGTTTAATTGAGCCTTGAGGTCGGCATCGAAACGGTTTAAGGGATATTTACGATTGATTACTTGGTTTTTAAACTCCATATTTTTCAGACGCAGTGGTGCCGAGAACGTCAGTCGAGGACCTCGGGGTATATTGATTTTATATTCAGGGGTCACGATTGTTTCAATGTCATAACCACTGATGTCGTTGCCACTAAAATCGACAGGTAATTCAGTCAATGATTCCAGCTTGTTATAACTTGCCTCAAAGCTTGCGTTAAGCCCTAATGAAGATACATTTGAGAACATCCATGAATAACCCATTGTCTCTTTTGTCATAAAATTCAATCCTTTGACATTTTGATTGAGAAACAGGAGACCATTCTCAGACGCTTCAAGGCGATTGAACGGGGTTAACGATGCGCCGATAATTGATGTAAAACTTACCAAATGTTTAGCAATACGTATAGTTCCGTCAAATTTATTATTGAAGTTGTAATCATTTGTCGATACTGTTTGTTTGATTGCATCTCCATCGGTGATATTATATCGGTTTGAGTCAAAATGACCGACAAATGACAGTTGATCTGAAAAATAATGGGATGTCGCATTATTCTCAAACCTCATTTTAACTTTAGCTTCGCGACTATGAGGACGATTTATTACCTTTTCGCTCACAAGACGTCCCTCAACATCATTTATAGAGTAAACAACGTCGCGTGAGTTTTGATAACTGTTTATTTCATCAGCATAGTCAGCCGAGACTGAAAGATTTGTATTTTCGGTCAGCTTTGAAATAGAGTTGATAGATGCCGAAATCGACCGGTTATCATAGTAGCGTTCTGAAGGTATCTTTGCGTTTCCAAACGGAGTTGTAGGATAAACACCATAGGCTTTGTTTCCCGAGATGTCATTATCTCCGGTCAGCGATCTTGTCTCATTTATGTAGGATATGCCGGCAGCGTTACCTTTTGCGGTAATCAGCATTTGGTTTTTAGGTGAAATAAACATTCCAAAAGCCTCGCCAAGCCACAAACAGTCTCCGTCGTTATCAATACCACCACCGCCTTTGATAAATCCGATGGGTTTCAACATTCGTTTCTTCTTCAATTTTAGATTCAGGGCAGCTTTTTCGCTAAATTCCACATCTTTCAACACTTTTTTAGGCTGATGATTTTCATAGACATTTATCGAAGCGACATCGTCGGGCGAGATATTTTTGGTCGCTAAAGCATAACGACCTGTCAGCATATCCAGCCCTTCTATATAAAACTTGTTTATAGCTTCTCCATTATAATATATAATACCCTGGTCATTGACATTGATGCCCGGAAGTTTTTTTATAATATCTTCAATCGTGCGGTCTGTCGCGCTTTTGAAAGATGCAACGTTATAAGTGATGGTATCACCGCTCGACCTGATTTCGGGCAACTTAACAGTCACCTCTTTGAGCTGATATGACTGTTCGGCCATAATAACAGCACTCCCCGATTTAAACTTCTCGATAGGTAATGACAATGACTTAAATCCGATATATGAAAAATTAATTGTGCCGTTTTTTGAATTTTGGGGGCAAGAAAGTGAAAAATGTCCGTCGTTGTTGGTCGTAGTATATGACAACGGTGCATTCTCGTTGTTTTTTATAACAACCATCACGCCTGGCAATACGTCACCATTCTTATCTTTGACTGTTCCGGTAAGCGTCAGTTGATTCTGCGCTGTCACGGTATTAATCGTTGAGAAGAATACGAAAAAAAATAAAAATATAATTTTGCTTGGTTTCATACTGTTACATCTGTAATGAGTTATTCTAACTCTAATGGATTATAAAACATTTTATTGCCTTTCATTTCATTTCCCTCTTTATCTTTTGGTGCTAACACTGTTCCTGTCAAAAATAAATTAGGATTATTCCTAAATTCGGCATTAGTTTCATTAAATTTTTCGCGTTCAGTTCTTATAAATCTATACTTTGCAGGTCCAAATGGTTTGTTTGACTTTCTTACGGCTAAAGCTTCAAAAATATGATCGTTAGTAATATCCCGGGCTTTTAAAATAAGACCGGGTAAGTTCCCTAATTTCCAAGGACCGTAGTTTAGAGGAATTTCATCAGTGTACCATGCCTCCCATTGTCTGCCACGGAAATTTGTAATTGCCTTGTAGCATTTGTAACCACAAATTTCTTCAGAATCAGGAAGAAGTGTCCACTTCATTTGAGGTATAGTTTCCTCATAAATATAATGGTCCATCAAAATAAACCCAAATCCTGTTAATTTTCCTTCATTTTTATTCTTTAAAATAGAGAGGTCAGTTCGTGGATGAGTCTTTTGTCTCAGACTTCTATAATCAATTCTTTTGATTCCATTGGGATAATCAACATTCATTAGTGAGTCAAGTCGATAATAACCATAATTTGAATAATAACTGCAATTATTGCCAATTTCAAGAATTTCATAAAAGTCTTGTTGCAGCTTATAATAGTCATCATAAACTTTATATGAATAAATAACCTCCATATAACTGGTGTCAGCAATCATAATTTTCCTTGGCTTGATAAGTTTTTGGTCGGGAGCGGATTGTGCAAAAACCGTAATGCTGACAAATATTGATAATATAAAAGAAGATAACCTCATCGAAAATATGGTATTATAGAGTGGAGATGACTTTATCTGCAAAAATGGAATTTGTAGTAAGAACATCTCCACTCATATTGTTAGACTAAATGATTTCTAAGATCCATTTTGTGAATCTTAATTCCTCCGGATAGTATATTCGTCGTTATAACCGGGGCCACACATCAGTTCGACAAGATACTCATAGTATTCCTCAGCACTATTGAATTCCGGATCAATACAATCTTCCTCTTCAAAGTATGTTTCATCAACCGTGATCATTGTTTTTCCACACCAGCTAATTATTTCAACTGAAGCTGAGGCGGTGAGAGATGCGATAACTAACACGGCAAGAAGAAAAAATTTCTTTTTCATAATCTTTTGATTTTATGTTTATAGAATAGGTTATTTAGAGGTCTGCGCAGACCCTTTTTTCTAAAGCTATATTTCTCCGACAAGCGTACGGTTGGTGAGGATAATCTTTATTTTGACAAATTCATTGAATAAGAATAAATCTTTGGCAAATTCTTTGTCGTTGAAATATGTTCCAATAACATTGTTATCGGTATTACATATTTGGTATGATATAATATCAGCGGTCGAGATACCTATAATAGAGACACCATTAGTTTTACTTATGGTAACATATATAGGAAGAGGAACTGAACGATGACCAACCGTGTCGGGATCTTCCCATGTAGTTATTATCTCATCAGTCACCATAGTTTCGATATCTTCATCGTCATTATTATTGTTTGATGCAAAACAGATAATTGGCGAAAGAAGTAAAGTAAAGATAAATGATAAGAAGTAAATTAATCGTTTCATGGTTTTTTAATTTTTACAAAGATAATAGATTGAAGTATTATTTTGCGAGTTTTTTGGGGTATAAAAATTATTTTATTAGTTAATAT
>JAIDRE010000005.1 GCA_029061925.1 Muribaculaceae bacterium
TTGAACGTGTGAACGAAGGTGGAATAAAGGAAGTGATTCTTGCTCTTAGTCCGACAATGGAGGGGGATACCACCAATTTCTATATTTATCGAAAATTGATGGGACTTGACGTTGTAGTCACCCAATTGTCGCGTGGCGTCTCGGTCGGTAATGAAATTGATTATACCGACGAAGTCACCCTCGGACGTTCGCTTGTTAACCGTGTACCTTTTGCAAAATGATACAGTTTGAAGGAATAGGCTTGAGAGCTCCCGAGCCATACGACGTTAAATATATTTTTGAATGGGAAAACGACCCTCAGCAGTGGGATTCGTCCTCAATAGTCAGCTCATATTCGTTTCACAACATCGAAGAATATGTTAGCAATTATGATCCCGACATTTTTGCAACACGTCAACTTCGTTTTATGATTGTCGAAGTCGATAATCCCGATTTGCCTATCGGAATGATAGACCTGTTTGATTTTGACCCGCTCAATCATCGGGCAATGACGGGCTTTTATGTATCGGAAACGAGTCGAGGAAAAGGTGTTTGTAGTCGGGCTCTAATTGCCTTGTCAATTTTTTGTCACGAACGGCTATCACTGCATCAGCTGTCGGCAGTTTCAACCGTTGATAATCACTCAAGTCTATATTCATTAAAAAATGCCGGATTTGTTGAATCCGGCACTCTAAAAGATTGGATAAGTCGCTCCAACGGTTATGTTGATGCGGTTATCATGCAAAAAGTTTTAGACTGAATTGCTTATATTGGCAAATTAATAAGCCTGACTTACTTCATTTTATAATCAGGCTCTATATTGTGTATCAATCCGTCATATTTGGGAGCCTCAATTTCGTTTCCGTCGTCATCTATATATTTAATTGACACATTCTGACCTTGGGCTCTCAGAACACCTTCCTGATTATTGATAAAATATTCAGCGTTTTTAAGGGCATCTTTGCGGTTAACCTTTGAGTATTCGCCTTGCATATACATCGGGGTCATTATGCGTTCGCTCGATTCAAGTCCGGTTGCCAAGAATGAGAAATTTCCGTTAGCTTCGGCTTTCAAAATAAGACCGGCAATCCACAGAATTTCCAAGGACCGTCTTGCATAGGAATTTCAGGAGTGAACCATACCGTCCACTTACGTCCATGATAATCGGCGGTAGCCATGATGCACTGATAGAGCAAAATATTTATGGTACTGTCTTCCTCTATTACCCAATCTATTTCAGTGAAAGGCTCGTCATAATAACCACATTCACCCATCCCGGCTTCATCATAAGTTGTAGAAACAGATTTGGTAAAATCCTTTAATACATATAGTCGTGAGTGATAAACCACACCATCCATGGCGCTTCGGTCTATGCCATCTGAGTATGCCTTTACAGCAGCATTGAACATCTGCCTTTCCTTTGCTCGTCCTGAAGGTGTGGAAAGTAACGAATCTCTATATTCTGTGCTTGGACAATAAAATTTGCTTTGATTTTGATTGGCAAGCAAGACAAATGGTGTATTTTTCTCTACTACACCGTCGTTGCCGCGCAGAAACTTATAATGGTAATCGTATTCCACTTTGATTTCGGCGTGAGGATATTCCTGTTTCTTCTTTGCGTATATTACAAGAACAACGCAAAGAAGAACGAATGTTGTGATAAGTCGGGTTACTTTCATTGCCGTATAATTACCATTGATTTAATGGAAAGAAATTATAAAAGAAACTCTAAGTTAGAAGTTGCGTTATTCAACTTTGCCAACTTGTCATTAAAGTATCTCTTGGCGACAAAGATAGAACTAAAAATAATTAAGAGAGAACTAATTATCTGACGGATTCATAGGTTGATAGCGCCATCCGTTGTAGCGATGACCGAGACTTTTGACAACTTTATGCCAATATGAGTCGTCTTGGCTTGAAATTGCATTCATTCCTGACGGAATATCGGTTGTCGCCCATACGTGGTTGCGTAGTTCATCATCGAGTTGTCCTGCATCCCAACCGCTATAACCAACAAAAAATCTAATATTATCTTTAACCGGAAGACCGTCGTTTATATATTCAACAACATCTTCAAAATCACCACCGACATATAGCCCATCGGCAATTTTAGTGGATTTGCTTATAAATTGAGGAATACGATGAATGAAAAACAGACGGTCACATGAAACCGGTCCCCCGCAATAGACCTCAATATCTTCGGCTGGTTGGATATTGGAAATCAGTTCATTGAGTTTGTATCCCGAAGGCTTGTTCATTACAACACCCATCGCACTTTTGCCGGGGAAATAATCAATTAGACAAATCACAGCGTGATTGAAATATTGTTCACGCAAGAAAGGCTCGGCTACCAACATTGACCCGATGTGAGGCAGGGGAGTGTCGATACTTATGTTGAATAGAGATTTGTCAAGATCAATCATTTTGTCGAGTTTTAAATTTGTGGTTGATGAGATGTGTCGTTTATAAGAATAACAAATAATGTGCCAAAAAGTAAGAGCAGGTCAGATAAAAATCTGACCTGCTCGATTTATCTTAATCGATTAGATTGCTCTAACCGATATTAAAGACAAGTTTTGAAATTATTCAGCCATGAGTATTTCAAGCATCTTGATAGCTGAATCGGGGATACGAGTACCGGGACCGAAGATGGCTGCTACACCTGCTTTGTAGAGGAAGTCATAATCCTGAGCAGGGATTACACCACCGGCAGTAACCATGATATCTTCGCGTCCGAGTTTCTTGAGTTCTTCGATAACTTGAGGTACAAGAGTTTTGTGACCTGCAGCAAGTGAAGAAACACCAAGAATGTGAACGTCGTTTTCAACAGCCTGGCGAGCAGCTTCGGCAGGAGTCTGGAACAAGGGACCCATGTCAACGTCAAAGCCACAGTCGGCATAACCGGTTGCTACAACTTTGGCACCACGGTCGTGACCGTCCTGACCCATTTTTGCAATCATGATGCGAGGTTGACGACCTTCTTTGGCAACGAATTTCTCGCATAATTCCTGAGCTTTCTTGAAGCTCGGATCTTGTTTTGTTTCGCTTGAATACACGCCTGAAATTGTTCTGATAACTGCTTTATAACGACCAACTACTTCTTCACAAGCGTCAGAGATTTCACCGAGGGTCGCACGGAGACCTGCGGCTTTAACAGCGAGGTCAAGGAGGTTACCTTTCTTGGTGCGAACACATTCAGTGATTGCTTCGAGAGCTTTCTTAACTGCTGCTTCGTCGCGGTTGGCTTTAACTTCGTTAAGACGTTCAATCTGCTCTTTACGTACTTCGGTGTTGTCGATTTCGAGGATATCGATAGGATCTTCATGATCAAGACGATATTTGTTGATGCCGACAATGGTTTGACGACCAGAGTCGATGCGAGCCTGAGTACGGGCAGCAGCTTCTTCGATACGGAGTTTGGGAAGACCGGTTTCGATAGCTTTTGCCATACCACCGAGTTTCTCGATTTCCTGGATGTGTTCCCAAGCACGGTGAGCGATCTCGTTAGTGAGCGATTCAACATAGTAAGAACCTGCCCATGGGTCGATCTCTTTTGTGATGTAGGTTTCTTCCTGGATATAAATCTGAGTGTTACGAGCGATACGAGCCGAGAAGTCGGTCGGGAGTGCGATAGCTTCGTCAAGCGCGTTGGTGTGGAGTGACTGAGTGTGACCAAGAGCGGCACCCATAGCCTCGATACATGTACGACCAACGTTGTTGAAGGGGTCTTGCTCGGTGAGTGACCAACCTGAAGTTTGAGAGTGGGTACGGAGAGCAAGTGATTTTGGGTTTTTGGGGTTGAATTGTTTAACAATCTTAGCCCAAAGCATACGAGCTGCACGCATTTTTGCAATTTCCATGAAGAAGTTCATGCCAATTGCCCAGAAGAATGAAAGACGGGGTGCAAATGCATCGATATCCATTCCTGCGTTAACACCTGCGCGGAGGTATTCAAGACCGTCGGCAAGAGTGTAAGCGAGCTCGATGTCACAGGTAGCACCGGCTTCCTGCATGTGGTAACCTGAGATAGAGATTGAGTTGAACTTCGGCATGTTCTGTGAAGTGAACTCAAAGATATCAGCGATAATTCGCATTGAGAATTCGGGCGGGTAGATATATGTGTTACGCACCATGAATTCTTTGAGGATGTCGTTTTGGATTGTACCAGCCATTTCTTCGAGTTTGGCACCCTGTTCAAGACCGGCGTTGATATAGAATGCGAGTACGGGGAGTACGGCACCGTTCATGGTCATTGAAACTGACATTTTGTTCAAGGGAATACCGTCGAAGAGAACTTTCATGTCTTCGAGAGAGCAGATAGATACACCTGCTTTACCAACGTCACCGACAACGCGTTCGTGGTCAGCGTCATATCCGCGGTGTGTAGCAAGGTCAAATGCTACAGAAAGACCTTTCTGACCAGAAGCAAGGTTACGACGGTAGAAAGCGTTTGATTCTGCTGCGGTTGAGAAACCTGCATACTGACGGATTGTCCAGGGACGCATAGCGTACATACCGCTGTACGGTCCACGAAGGAACGGAGGAATACCGGCAACATAGTTGAGGTGTTCCATGCCCTGGAGGTCATCTTTTGTATAGATAGGCTTAACGGGAATAAGTTCGGGGGTAAGCCATTCTTCTCCTGCCTGAGGAGCTGCCTGAGGAGCTTTGAAAGCGTCGGCAGTTATATCGATAGTTTTAAAATCGGGTCTCATTGTTGATCAATTATTTAAGAAGTTTGGCGTTGAATGCCTGAAGAGTTTCAAGCACGTTGCTGCGAACGCTGATGAAATTGGTGATTCCTTTAGCCTGAAGTTCTTCAGTGCATGCGGGAGCTCCGGCAACAACAAACTCAGCTTTACCGTTAAGAGCTTTGAATGCTTCGGGTGCAAATTCAGCGTATTCGTCGTCTGAAGAGCAGAGGACTACGATGTCAGCTTTCTTTTCCATAGCTGCGTCGATACCTGCCTGAACAGTGTCGAAGCCGATGTTGTCGATGATTTCATAACCGGCACATCCAAAGAAGTTGCTTGAGAACTGAGCGCGAGCAAGACGCATTGCAAGGTTACCGATTGTAAGCATGAATACTTTCGGACGGTTTGCAGCGTGTTCGGTTGCAAGGCGGAGTGTCTCAAAGTCACTTGCCTGACGTTTCATTGAAAGTGACTTAGCGGGATCGTTTTCGCCGTTTTTGCCACAGCAGCAGTTACATTCATCTTTTTCGATTTTGTCAGCCGCTTTTTCGTTGAAGTTAGGATATTGGTTGGTACCGAGAAGGATTTCTTTGCGACGAGCCATGTCGGCGTGACGTTTTTCATTTGATTCGTTGATAGCTGCCTGAACAGCACCTTCGTTAACCAATTTGAAGAAACCGCCTTTTTCAACTACGTCAATGAAGAGTTTCCAAGCTTCTTTTGCAATTGAAACTGTGAGAGTCTCAACATAGTAAGAACCACCTGCAGGGTCAACAACTTTGTCGAGGTGACTTTCTTCTTTGAGAAGGAATTGCTGGTTGCGGGCGATACGTTCAGAGAATGCATCGGGAGTTTTGTAGGGGGTATCAAACGGCACGACTGTGATTGAGTCAACACCTGCGAGAGCGGCAGACATAGCTTCGGTCTGGCTGCGGAGGAGGTTTACGTGAGCGTCGTAGATTGTCTGATTGAATTTAGATGTAGCAGCATGAGCCATCATTTTGCATGCGCAGTCACATTCAGGATTGTATTGTTTTACAATCTGAGCCCAGAGCATACGCGCAGCACGGAATTTTGCAAGTTCCATGAAGTAGTTTGATGAGATACCCATGTTAAATTTGATGCGGCATCCGGCTTCTTTAGCTGAAACACCTGCTTCAGTAAGAGCTGTCATCCATTCAGCACCCCAAGCGAGTGCATATCCGAGTTCCTGATAGATATAAGCACCGGCGGTATTGAAGATAACTGAATCAACACCAATTACGCGGAGGTTTTTAACACCGGCAACAGTTTCAATGAGTGCTTTTGCATTTTCAACAGCATCAGCGGGAATCTGACGGCCGTGACGAAGAGCACCGCGAAGAGGATTGTAGTCGATAGAACCACGGAATGACTCAGTTGCGTTGTTCTTTTCAAGATATTTTACTAAAACTTTGGCAAGCTCAAGAGCTTTTGCCTGGCAGCATGAGAAGTTGATTTCTACAGCAGCGAGGTCGATGCCTTTAAGAAGGGTTTCAACTGTTTCAGCAGTAGGCTGGTCAATTGTGAAACCGAGTGAAGTAACACCTTTAGTAAGAACTTCAAGAGCTACTTTGTTTGCTTCGGCGGGAGTTTCAGAGATAATTTCCTGACGGGTGAGCCAGTCATTGTTGTCGCGAGTTCCACGAACGAAGGGATACTCACCGGGGAGTGAGTCAGTTGTTTTAAAATCGGCAATGTCTTCAGCGCGATACATAGGCTGGACATTAAAGCCTTCATTTGTTCTCCAGACCAGTTTCTTATCAAACGGAGCGCCTTTAAGATCGGCTTCCACTTTGGCTTTCAACTCTTCAGTGGTTACGGCGGGAAATTGGTCGAACAATTTTTCTTTCTTTTCTGCCATGATTGGTTTTAATTTATGTATTAGAAATGGTTTTTCACCGTTAGGTTGAAATATTTCGGTGCAAATTTAATATTTTTTTGGAATATTCAAATTAGAATTAATGAAAAAAATCTATAATTTTAATTTTAGTTGGTTTATCGATGTCTGCGTGTCGATGGCATGACAACTCGTTCGCCTATGATTTTTGCAAATCGGCTTTCAAGTTGTTTCATGTTCATCAATTCTTTCATCAATTCAGAAATAGAGTCGATATTCTCGGGATTCTGACGATAGATGTTGTTGATTTTGTCACTGAGTTTGAGGATTTTATCGTGCAAAATCGCATTGCGCAACTCGTTGATTGCGCGTGGTAATAATCGATAAAGATTGTCCTTGTCATCTTCAAGCTGTGAAAAGCGGGTGTGAATTCGGCTCAACACATATTTATCACTAGTCAGTTCAAGCGTTAGGTTTCGGGCAAGATCATCTGGTGAAGAAGACAACGTGCGTTCAATGTAGTTTGCTTCAAAATCAGAGACAGCTTTGGCGTAGAAGGCGTCGCACTGTTCATATAATTTTTTACGGCGCTTTTCGATTTCCTCTGAAGTTGTAGCGGTTTTTGCAATCTCGGTTTCACCGTCTTGCCACATTTGAGCTCGTTGGTCAAGAGCTTTTTGCTCAAACTGTTTTAGGTCTTCATAGAAGCCGGTAGAAACGCCGAGTGCCATTGCAAACAACATTCCATATTTTTGATTGGTAAACGTGATGCCGTCAACCGACAGTTCATCGTTGATAAAATCAATAGTACGATATACCGATGCTTCAGGATCAGCATCGTTTGCTTCTTCGGCAGGATATTCGATAGGCACCATGCCATATTTCAACACATAGCGAATAACCTGGCGCTCGTATGGTTCAAGATTTACCGAGGGGGTCTCAATCACCGGCAGGGGTGCTTCTACTTGATAAGCAGTAGGAGCGCTCTCGTTTTCTTTAGCTTCAGACTTTGTTTCAACAGGTTCTGAGGTAGCAGTCGGTTGAGCTTTTTCAGAGATTATCTCACCTTCTGTAGCTTTAACTTTAGCACGCTCGGCGAGCATTTTTTTATAATCCTCGGTACGGAGTTTCTCGATACACTTCAAAACCTCGTTACCAAGCACACGGTCGTCAACGTTTAGACGGATGCTACATTCTTTAATATATATGTCGCGTTTGATAGGATCGGGGATTACCGAAATTGAGACGACGATATCTGAAATAACTTTTGCTCGTTGAATCGGGTCGTTCTCGGTTCCTTTGAGCAAAATATCGGTCTTGAATTTTATGAAGTCAACCTCGTGGTTCTTAATATATTCCTCAACTTCGGTTGAGGTGTGAGATTGAGCGAACGAGTCGGGGTCTTCGCCGTCGGGCAAACTTAACACCTTAACATCAAGACCTTCAGCCAACAGCATATCAATGCCTCGGAGCGAAGCCTTGATACCGGCAGCATCGCTGTCATAGATAACAGTGATGTTTGACGTGAATCGGTGAATTAGTCTGACTTGTCCGTCGGTCAAAGATGTACCCGACGATGCGACAACGTTTTCGATGCCTTTTTGAAACATCGAGATAACGTCCATATATCCCTCGACAAGGATACATTTGTCGTTCTTAACGATAGCGGGCTTGGCTTGATATAAGCCATATAGCTCATTACTTTTGCTATATATTATAGATTCAGGGGAGTTGACATATTTTCCACCGACTTTATCGGTTCTGAGTGTACGACCCCCAAAGGCAACTACTTTCCCCGAAACTTTGAAGACAGGATAAATCACACGTCCGCGAAAACGGTCGTAGAGTTCGCCTCGGTCGGTTTTGCCAATAAGTCCGGTAGTTATAAGGTTATCGTCTTTGTAACCTTTGTTGCGTGCTGATTGCAGAAATTCGTCACGGCTGTCAAGTGCATAACCGAGTTTGAATTTCTCAATCATAGCATCGTTGATGCCACGCTCGCGAAAATAGGCGAGACCAACATCATGACCTTGCTTGGTTTCTTTGAGATTATTACAGAAATGGAGCAGTGCAAATTCGTTGACCGCAAAAAGACTTTCGCGTTCTGATTCTTCGAGACGTTCTTTGTCAGACATCTCGTGCTCCTTGATTTCAATGTTATATTTTTTAGCAAGATAGCGCAGAGCTTCCTGGTAGTTCATTTGCTCATGGAGCATGATGAAGTTAACGGGGGAACCGCCTTTGCCACAGCTGAAACACTTACAAATGCCTTTAGACTTTGATACCGAAAACGATGGCGTACGCTCGTTGTGAAACGGGCAGAGACCGATATAGTTGGCGCCGCGACGTTTTAGGCTGACAAAGTCGCTGACAACTTCAACAATATCGGCTGTATCGATGATTTTGCGTACAGTTTCGTTATCAATTTTATACATTATTTGGAGAAAATTTTCTACAAAGTTAATTAAAAAATGCGATTTATTGCGTAACTTTGAGCCATAAAATAACCTAATAAAATTTAAATATGAGAATAAATCGATTATTATTACTTTTGATTGCCGTGATGGCATTCAGTTTTGCATCCGCCAATAAGCGAGCGGTTATACTTGCTGACATTCACGTTGTCCCCGGCAATGAAAATGAAGCAAAGCTTATTGAGGCAATCAACGAAATCAACGCGATGACCGATGTTGATTTTGTTGTGATGAATGGTGACCTCACTAATGAGGGTTCAGACGAACAACTTCAGAACGCTAAACGTCTTTTAGATCAAATCAGACATCCTCTATATGTTATTCCCGGTAACCACGAGAATAATTGGTCACAGAGTGCGACTAAAACATTTATCGACATTTGGGGCAACGACCGTTTTGTTGATGAAATAGGTGACTATATCATTGTTGGTGCAAACTGTGGCCCGTTTATGAAAATGGGTGACGGTCATGTTAAACAAGAAGACCTTCACTGGCTTGACTCGGTGCTCAAAGAGAAAGTCAAAAACGGAAAGAAAGTAATCTCGTTCAATCACTATCCTTTGCGCAAGGATGACCTTGACAACTATGTTGACTATATCAAAGTTCTTGAGAAATATCCTGTAATCGTTCATATCAACGGTCACTATCATAACTATACTCCCTATATGTCAGGCGATATCCCATCAATGATGGTTGGTGCGCTCGACCGTGGTAAAGGTGTTTATGGTTATACCATTGTTGATTTTAATGATGATAATATCACATTTTATAGAAAAGACCTTGGCAAAGAACCTAAAGCTGTTCAGACCTACGAAGTTAAAACAATCAACAAACCTGTCGATCTCCAGTCGGTTAATATGACTTCTAATCCCGATGGTTTCTCAGTTGAAAAAGTCTGGACCGACAGTGCGTCAATCTTTACTCGTTTAGGATTTGACAAAAACAATGTTTACTTTGGCAACTCACTCGGCTTTGCCCGTAGCTTGTCAAAGAAAAACAACAAACTCAACTGGTCAACTCAAACCGGAGCATCTCTCTTTGCACGTCCTTCAGCAACTGACAAATATATATTTTTCCCTGCTGCGTCAAAAGCAATGATGATGATTGACGGCAAAACAGGTAAGATTGTGAAAGAAATTCCTTCTAACGGTGCTTATGTCGCTGACGGTGTTATTGTTGATGGTAACCTTTATCAGGGTGGTTACAAGAAGTTTGAAAAATTCAACGCTAAAGATGGATCTCTCCTTTGGTCATATGATTCACTCTTCAACTATTGTCAAGCTTCGCCCGTAGTTGATAACGGCGAGGTTATTTTCGGCGCATGGGATACTAATTTGCGTTGCCTCGATGCCAAAACCGGTAAACTTAAATGGGTATGGAACAATGGTAAAACAGCCAACCTTCTTGGACCGGGTAACGTTGTTCCTGTCGTAACCGAATCTAAGGTTATCATTGTAGCTCCCGACCGTTTCATGACAGCTATTGATCGCAAAACCGGAAAAACAATCTGGCGTAATAACGATCATCGCTATCGCGAAAGTCTCGGTGTAAGCAAAGACGGTAAAACTGCATATGCTAAAACAATGGATGGGGAGCTCGTTGCTGTTGATATCACCGCTCCCGACTTCAAAGAACTCTGGACTGTTGATATGGGTCTTGGATATGAACATGCACCATGTATCATAGCTGAAAGCAATGGAGTGGTTTATGCAGGTTCTCGTCGCGGTCTCATCACTGCAGTTGACCCTATGGCTCAAAAAGTATTATGGTCTGTTCCTGTTGGTGTCTCAGAAATTAATGGAATCGATGTTGACCCCTACACCGGTGATGTTTATGCTTCTTTGATTGAAGGTGTGATCGTTAAAATATCAAAGAAATAATGAAGAATCAAATATCATATATAATTATTGCTGTTGCGATAGTTTTGCTTGGTCTGATTATTAAAGCCGGAATGGATAATTTTTCTTATAGAGATCGTATCGTTTCGGTTCGCGGACTTGCCGAGAAAGAAGTTAATGCCAATAAAGTTACTTGGCCTATCGTGATTAAGCAAGTCGGCAACAGTCTCAACGAAATTTATTCGGCTGTACAAAAATCAAATTCCACCATTATTGATTTTCTCAAGGCAAACGGTATTGAAGATAGCGAGATTTCAGTAAATGCGCCCGAATTGGTTGATAATCGTACAGATCGATACAACAGCAGTCCGATTATGTATAATTACAATCTGACATCGGTTATTGTAGTTTCGTCATCAAAAGTCGATTTGGTCAGAAGTCTTATCGCAAAACAGATGGAGTTGCTTCGTGATGGTGTGGCAATTGTTAATGGTGGATACCAGTATCCGGTAAAATATGAATATACAGATTTGAATTCGATTAAACCTGAAATGATTGCAGAGGCGACAGCCAAGGCAAGAGAGGCCGGTCAACAATTTGCAACTGACTCTAAGAGCAGGCTTGGCAAAATTAAAACAGCCAGTCAGGGACAATTCTCGATTGAAGACCGTGACGAAAATACGCCATACATCAAAAAAGTGAGAGTTGTTTCCAACATTCAGTTCTATCTCGAAGATTGATCAAAACCAAATAGAATAAAAACTCGGGTTTCAATTAAGAGGCCCGAGTTTTTTTATTGTAGTTCTTTTTAACCAAAAAGGTCAGTTAATATTTTTGGATCGGCAATAATATTGAAATATAATTTTATAAGGAAATAAAGTGTTGCTAAGGTCATAATATTTCCTGCGGCGATAGTGATACCTAATAAATCAGGTTCCTCTCGAAAATCTAAATCTTCATCATGCTTTAGTTCTCTTGATAAAGATAAGATAGCAAAAGACCATATACCACCAACAAGGCAATTGAATAACCATATTCCGATAATTCTATGTTTGTTTGATGCTTCTTTATAAGTAGCATATAGAAGCAATAACACAAATAATATGTAAATTATTGCAATAATAGCTATTGTAGATATTATTAAATTCATAGACTTATTTCGTATGTGTAATAGTTATTGCTATCTTGTCGTTCTCTTTTTTTGTGTTGTAGGCTTTCGCTTGAATATAACTTGTTTCATGTCATTATCAAGCGTTTGTACAAGGCATAATATATTCCCCTTTGAGAAGGTCTTCTGTGGTACAGATACCCCATTCCCAAGAGTTGCATATCCTTCCTTAGTAAGAGAATACCCATTATCTTCTAAATGGGTGTCTATCTTCCACCACATTGCAGCACCACATAAGAAGTCAACCTCATTAATCTTACTGCCGGTTTCATCAAGCACAGCCATTAGAAGTGGCCTTTCAGACATGTATCCGTACTTACCAGAAGGCATTTCATGTAGAGGCATTCCATGTTTTCTAAAATTTTCATAAGCGGAGGAAAAAGAATTGTTTTCCATAACCTCCGTACCGAGTGCAATAATCATAGATGATTGACACCATGCGCTTAGACTGCATACTATGACAGTCATAATCATTAAAAATACTCTTTTCATAAGGCGAATTTTACAAGAGTTTTACCCCCTCAAGCAGCCTAATATTGGAGAACTTTTTTTACTTGAGTTATATATAGAGAAGAGGACTGCTATCCTTGCACTCTTGTAGGTATCGCCAAACACCTGAATACACGCATGGATAGACAGTCCACTTTGTATGAACTGTTATCATGCCTTGTGTATTCTTTGTTAAATTGGCGATTCTACAAGAGGTAAGGCACTTCTCAAATTTTTATATAGTCTTCTTTAAGACAGCACAAAGTTACAAAGATTTTTTGTAATTTTACGCTCAAATATATTCTTTCTATAATTTTATGGAATCAAAAATTAAATTTTCATATCGCAAGTATATTGCAGTGATAGCACTCCAGATAGTGATGATTATGACTGTACTTGATGTGACATTGGTGAATGTTGCGTTGCCGGTACTTGCCGATAATTTTCATATAAGCAGTTCGTCTGTTGTTTGGATTGTTACAATATATCAGTTGATTATCACAATGCTATTGCTTCCGGTCAGCTCGATTGGAGACCTTCATAGTTATAAGCGCACGTTCTTGATCGGTGTTGTTATTTTTACATTGGCATCGGCTTTATGTGCATTATCAGGCAACTTCACTATGCTTGTAGTTTCGCGTGCAATTCAAGGCGTTGGAGCAGCGTGTGTAATGGGCGTGAATGTCGCGTTAGTCCGTTTAATCTATCCCCGAGAGATTCTTGGGCGGGGAATGGCGGTGAATGCAATGTGCATTGCTATTGCAACGGCAGCCGGACCAACCATTGCGGGTGCTATTCTTGCGGTGACAACTTGGCATTGGCTGTTCCTTATAAACGTACCGCTTGGCATTACGGCGTTTTTTATCGGCTGGAAACTATTACCTGAAAATCCGGCGGTAGAACATAAACCGAGATTTGACCGTATAAGTGCAGTCGAAAATATGATTGTATTCGGCTTGATTTTCTATGCGCTCGGAAATTTCACACGAAAAGGTGATGTTGTGTTGAGCGGTGTGATGTTATTTATCGGTTTGTTTGTCGGCTTTTTCTATGTTCATCGCCAGTTCAAACATGATCAACCGCTTTTCCCGATCGATTTGTTCAAAAATTCGATGTACACGATGAGTATTATGACTTCAGTTTGCTCATTTATGGCTCAAAATATCACGATGATTGCATTGCCGTTCATCTATTTGAATACCTATCATTTTAATACGATAACAACGGGTTTGTTGATGACTCCGTGGCCATTGGCAACAATGATTGTTTCGCCGATAGCCGCACGTTTTGTTGAGCGTCATAATCCGGGAGCAACAGCGGCTGCCGGGATGGGGGTATTTGTGGTTGGAGTTCTTTTGCTGTTAACCACCGGAAGTTCTCCGGCTGAATGGAATATTGCGTGGCGCATGGCAGTATGTGGTGTTGGTTTCGGCATGTTCCAGACCCCTAATAACATTGTAATGGTTATGGCAACTCCGGTTCATCGTTCTGGTGGGGCAGGAGGGATGCAGAGTACGGCTCGTCTTGTTGGACAAACCTTGGGCGCTACATTAGTAAGCTCAATATTTGCGATAATCGCCAACGAACTAAATGCCGTTCATTTTTGTCTGTATTTCAGTATTGGTTTTGCGGTTTGTGCCGGCGTTTTCAGTTACACGCGAACGTTGGGACACAAAAGTGAATTACATCTCTAAAAAAATAATGGCGCCTCAATTTGAAGCGCCATTATTTTTTATTATGAGATAAAATCTGCGATATTATTCATCCATAGACATTTCACCGAATGAGTCTTCGTCAAACTCATCTTCGTTGAATTCTTCTGAGCCGTAGAACGATTCATCGAGTTCTTCAACTGTCAAGTCGGCTGCAACATCTTTACCTTTCTTTGCCGGTTCTGGGTCAAACATATCAAGTTCTGATACTTGAGCAGGGGGATTGCCAACGGCAAGAGTACAAACCGGATCCATTAAATTTCTACGAGTGATGATTTCTTTCATTTCAAGGAAAAATGAACGATCGGTCATGTAGTCAAAGGTGAACATGAGTTTTTGACCTTCATCTTCTATAAAATCGCTAAGATAAGAGTCGTCCATCAAATATACGTCCTGGTCAGAATCAGAACCCATGTCTTCGAGGGTAATCTCTTTTTCTTTTTCCCAGTTGTCGGCGCAAATAAAGAACGATGACATTTGGTTTTTGTCATAGTTTACCGAATCACATATTGCATTTTTAAGATCGGCAAAAGTTGCATCGGCGTCAATTTCAATCTCGCGACGGAAGTTAGGAACTTCGTCTGAAACCATGCGAAAATTATAAATCATTATGTTGCGTTTAATAATTTGTTAGTTCAATTTATTTATATGCAAATTTCACACAAAGTTTATAAAATTCCAAATGAAAAGTGAATTATTTATCATCGACAGTGTAAAAATTTATAATTCGCTCTATCGAACGTGCGCAAACCGGGCAAAAGTCCTTGGTTGCATTGTCGCGCATACGGCAATGATCAACCGGTCTATATATGCCTTTAGTCGAGTAAGCGGCACCCTCGTAAGCTCCGACTCCATATTTTTCGGCTTTATTGACCGGCGTTGGAACGGGAGTACCTTTCTTTATCATGTCTTTCCATTTAGAATCAAAGTCAACCATTGTGGTAACGTTTTGTTCCCACGGCTCGACATCGAGGGGATAAGTGTCGTTCATCACGTCTTGATGTTCATAGAAATATTCGTCGGCAAGTCCACCAAAACTGTGTCCGAATTCGTGAGTCACAACAGGCCAGAACATAGGATTGCGGGCTGTTGTGAGTGTATAGGCATTGTAAATGCCGCCACCGCCATATTCGGGAGTATTTGCAAGTATAACAAGGTGTTCGTAGGGAATTCCTGCCAACACATTGTGGATATCATAAACGTTAGAGGTTGTCAGATATCGGTTGCTGTAAAATGTCGAAAAGTGAGATGAAAATGCAGTCGATTTCCAGTCGTTAAAACGGGGAATACTAACACCTGAATCTTTCGAAGGAGAAGCAACAGCCACAAAGTTGAATCGGTCAGCCATATCCTTGAATGGCGAATGAGACAATATGCTTGCAACTGCTTTTTGAGCATGAACATAGAATGAATCCATCTCGGCTTCGGTATAACCTTCGGCAAGGATTGCAACGTCAATCTTTTCTTTGGGTGAGCCTGCTTGATGAATATAACGATGAGGTGTTATATTGGTTGGTTTGTGGCGTTTGATGAGAATATCTTTAGGGTCAACAACGTGAGATAAAGTAGTTGTCGGCTCATTGCGATGGTTGAACAATGTTACAATGACGTTTGCTTTTTGCTTTGGCATCGGAACATTTTGAGTGGCTTGCATGGCCCGTGTAGTGGTTTGGGCCTCGTCGGTTTCAAGCCATTCAAGGAACAAGTCAGAGAATGAGGTTCGGTAAATTGTATCGCCGGACGTAACATCAGTCATTGTAAGCTGTCCGTTTCCGAGGAGGGGAATACGGTCAAGATTGTGGCGACGTCCATACCATCCGTCAGAAGCGTGCATCGCCTGGAGTGATACGTATTGATTGGTGGCATTGCCTGAAAAAATATAGTCGAGTCTAAGTGTTGAATCGTTGAATGTCTTATCAAATTCAACTTTGGCATAGCCGGTTAAAGCAATAACTGATAAAGAAAGTGTGACTAATCCTTTTTTAAGTGGATTCATGATATTTTAATTTTATATGGTTTTAAAAAATTAGCCTATAATTGTTTCTTCTTTAATAGGAAGTTGTCTTTTGAAAACTTCTTTGAAAGATATGATTGTTTCTGAACGTGCGATATTTAGAGGATGAATTTTTTCTCGGATAACGCTCAAAAGATGTTCGTTGTTTTTGGCGTATAGTTTGATGATCATGTCATATTGACCGGTAGTAAGATGACATTCAACAACTTCGGGAACTTTCAGGAGTCCTTCAATCAGATTGTCGAGATGTTCGATATCATTGAATGTAATACCGAGATATGCACATGTCGAATATCCAACGGCAGCATTATCAATAATTGTCTCAGAACCTTTTACAATACCCATTTGCTGAAGCTTGCTCATGCGCTGATGAATAGCCGCACCTGAGACGCCTGTTTCGCGAGCGATTTCAAGATATGGTTTTCGGGCGTTTTCTGATAAAAGTTGGAGAAGTTTTATATCAAGATTGTCAATTTGTTGTGACATAATGCGGAAATGTTAGGATTAGTTTATATTTGTTTAAGGATTTATTGTATGTGACACAAAATTATAAATAATTCTTTATTTTCGCAAATTTTATTCATTAAAATATGCATAAAAAAATCCGCACTTACAATTTGAAAGTACGGATCTCTTTTCTTGTCATATTCTATATTTATTCAGTTGTGACCAATAGTTAGGAAGTTACGTCAGAAAGTAAAGTCTCAATCCGGGGTAATATTGCAATTTTGTCATCATTAATAATCTGCATTATTTTTTTATGCAATTTTTCGGGTGTATATTCCTGCGATTTAATTCGTTTCTGAACTTCTTCGGATGTTATGGAATTACGTTTCATAACTCGTTTGATTCTTACATCAACCGGAGCCGTAACATCCCATACAATATCAACCATTCGGTCGATCTCGCTTTGATAAAGTATGGCGGTCTCGACGAAAGCTACCGAACAATCGCATTGTTTGACATATTTTCGCAGGTCATTGCGCACAGCCGAATGAACAATGTGATTTAAAATGTTCAATTTTTCAGCGTCGTTAAAGACAATCTCGCTCAACTTCTTTCGGTTGATAGTCCCGTCATTTTCAATAACACCGGAATTAAT
>JAIDRE010000050.1 GCA_029061925.1 Muribaculaceae bacterium
GCTCCCTACATTGGTTTTATAACTTTTTTATAACAACTATTTTTTAGTGTTATAAAAAAGTTATAATCACAATCGTGAAAACTAATTTGACGGTTGCTTTCATCGTATTTGGTTTTTTGTTTTTTTCTTTTACTTGAGTTAAAAAGAAAAAACGTATAATCATCTCTTTGATTACGCTACAAAAGTAAAACTTTATTTTATAACCGACAGGTTCTTTTCAAAAAATCCATATTAAAATATTCTCCAAAAAAATATCTCCCATAGCAAAAAAATGAAGGGTACTATTGAGGTTAACAATTTGAAAGTGACTGCTTATCACGGCGTGATGGAACAGGAGAGGGTAGTGGGTAACCGATTTGAGGTGACTGTTCATGTTGACTGTGATTTTGATGAGGCGGCTCGCCGTGATGATGTTGACCTGACGGTTAATTATGCCGAAATTGTAGATATTATCAACGATGAGATGGCAAAAACATCTTTGCTCATCGAGACCGTTGCGCGCCGCATTGCGAAACGTATCAGCGACCGCTGGAGTGACCTTGTTACCGGAGGGCTGGTTCGCGTTGCAAAAATTACTCCGCCAATTCCCGGGCAAATGGACTCGGTTGCAGTGGTCTATCGTTGGTGAGATTTACTTAATCTCCACGGGTCCATCAAGATAGACTCCAAAAGGATATTCGCTTTCTTCAATTTTGATTGGCGGTACTTTGCCTCCGAAAAGAATGAGCGGACCTCCGCGTAGAACATCTTCACGATTGGCATAAGCATCTTTGCCATCTTTAACCTGATTACCTATTAGTGTGAGTAAGTCAAATGAAATTCCCTCTGTGACATAAATCGGCTCAATTGAAGTCAGGCGAGTGGCTCCAAGTTGGCTATCAGTACCTGAGATTATGCACTTCGGACCATAATTGCTTGCAAGACGTATGTCGGTAGAGTTAAATCGACAGTTTTCAAACGATATGTCTTGTTTAACGTTCAATGCCAGCGAATCGGTTGTAATGTCTTTGAGTATAAGTAAGTTAACGCCATTTGTATAGATCGAAGCCGGAATATGTTTCAATGTAACCGTTATCTCGGTTAAAAGATAATCTTCAAAGTCAGGTAGAGTTGAAACTCTAATTGTGCATGAGTCTTGATTAACAGTGACTTTGTCGGCTAACTCTCCCGATTTAAAGATTATGGAATCTGTTTCACCGGGGACGACGGTAATACGGTTATGTCCGTAATTGGGAAAATCAAAGGCTATAGAATCGACATCAGCCGATGCAAAGATATGATTACAAACGGTATCTTGTTTGTTTTTTTTCTTCAAAAGTTCTGTCGCAGTTGACATCACATAGACGTTCATTGCAATAAAAAATACAATGATTGCTACTCCGGAGTATATTAATGTTTTGGTCGATCTTTTCATTTTTCAATTTTATTAATGTAATTTTGAAACATTTCTTTTACTTCGTCAGGCGAAAATCCGAGCATTGACAGGCGATTGAAAAAATAATCTATTTCTGAGTTCATAAATTGCTCGCGTCTGTTTATCATTATTCGTTGCACAGCATCGGCAGCCACAAAATAACCGATACCTCGTCGGTTATAGATGATATCTTTTGATTGCAGATATTCAACCGAACGCATGGCTGTGTTTGCATTTACCTGATATTGAGCTGCGATGTCGCGTACCGATGCAATTCGTTCTTCAGGTGCAGGATGACCGAGCGCGATGTGGTCGGTTATATCATCGGCTATCTGTAGATAAATGGGTTTGTTATTGTCAAAGTTTATCACAGTTCGGTCTCCTTATATTTTATGTATGAAACAACTGACAAAACTACAGCAATTGCTGTTACGACGCCTAATGCAGTCCAATAGGCGAGGTCAAGATGATGTTCCCATGGTCTTAAAATGGAACCGTATTTGAATAGGAACCAAGAACCTAAGGTTTGAAGTGCGATTATGATGCATACCCCTTTAAGAAACGTATGTTTTGGCGAATACACGCTTACAGTAGTGAAGAATGATGACACGCATGCTGTGAATGAACAGAAGAGCAATATCGCTTTGACTCTCGTTTCGTCAATAAACGGATTAATAATAACAAATTGAGCCTTAATCGGCATTATGCTATCAACCAACAAGCATCGTATAAGGTCAATTATGCAGACTGATGTCAAGAAAAACAGTGCAGGTGCAACATTATAGATTAATACGCGAGTCCAAAATTTCTCTGCTGAGGTTCCGACGCTCATAAGCTGGTTGATTTTCCCGGCTTTTGTGCGGAGTGGTGAGAAAGTCATCGATGCCGCGATAGCAACGATAAACAATCCGAGTGCAATCATTGCAAGTAGAATTGGCACTTGAGCGGGGTCTTGAAATGCCGAGTTATAGAATGCGTCGTTTTGTTTCCAGTTATCATAAGCATTTGAGCATATCAGAATTTCTGAAATCAAAACCACTCCGACAATTAAAGCCAGCTGCCATCTGATCTGCTTTATGTTTGAAAGAATTTCGCGCTTGATGTGCATCCATAGGCGTGACCATAGAAATTTATCTTGAGTTATATAGTTGTCCATTTTGTCAGTTGTTTAATAGAATTTGTTTAATTTCAGAAGGCTTTTCAGCGGCGAGTTCATATAACATTTCGAGATTGATTTCTGTTTCAGGCGATTCGTCGGTTCGAACGCTGATTATGTTATTGCCCCCAAAAGTCGGTTTGCTGAATATTTCGTTTTGTGATGGTTTTACCCCATTTGCAATCATTTCAAAACACAGTTTGTCTGCAATTAGTGAAACAGGAGAATTTATGACGGGTAATCCATCTTTGCCGAGAATAATTATGTGGTCGAGTAGTTTTTCAACATCATGAATTTGGTGGGTCGATATTATTATAGTCCGATTATCGTTCATGTGTGATGCTATGAAACGGCGGAAATCAGCTTTGCCGGTTACGTCAAGACCGTTTGTCGGCTCGTCGAGTAGCAAAATCTCGGTGTTGCAGGCAAGTGCAAAACTTAAGAAAGCTTTCTTTTTCTGCCCCATGGAAAACGATGCCATATTGATATCGGTGTCAAGTCCGAATGCTTTTAGATTTTCTGAAAGTTCGTCAAAACTGAATTTTGGATAAAACGGCGCATTCAACAGGCAAAATTCTTTCATTGTGATTGCAGGTAATGTGAATTCTTCAGGCACAATGAATATTTTTGACAGTATTAATGGTAATCTTAGTCCGGTCGAAGTGCCATTCAAGGTAACTTTACCCTCGTTGGGTCGCAAAAGTCCTGATATTAAATAAAGAAGGGTCGATTTCCCTTGTCCGTTTGGTCCGAGTAATCCGTAAATTCCTCCTTGTTCAACAGTGAGGTTCAGATCATTGAAAACCCGACGTCCTTTGGGGTAGCCGAATGACAGATTTTTAATTTCAATCATATTGTTATAGTGTATTAGTGTGATAGTACACTGCAAATGTATGGTTAAATTTTTAATCTGCAAAGTAAAATTGAAAAAAATCGTATGTATTTGTGCAATTATTTGGTTTTTTAGTATTTGAGACAACATTAACGGCTTTCATATCGTTATTCTTTATATAGAATAGTTTCATCATGAAACAAAGTCATTTATAAACAAAGTTCAAGATTTATGGAATTACTTGATTGGCTTGTGAAAACGCTTCGCGAAAACCCGGCGATTGCGATATTTCTCACATTAGGTCTCGGTTTCTGGATTGGAAAACTGAGATATAAAACTTTTTCGTTAGGTACAGTTACTTCGGTGCTACTTGTTGGTGTGTTGGTCGGACAGCTCGACATCCCCATTCCCGGTCCCGTCAAACAGGTGTTCTTTCTGTTGTTCCTATTTGCGATTGGATATAGCGTTGGACCTCAATTCTTTGCCTCACTTCGAGGCTCGGGTTTAAAGCAGGTGATTTTTGCCGTTGTTATGTGTGTTATCGTGCTTGTAACAACCCTCGTAGTAGCAAAATTATTCCACTATAATCAGGGCGAAGCTGCCGGTCTTTTTGCAGGAGCACAGACAATTTCTGCTGTGATTGGCGTTGGCGGTGACACAATTAATACTCTCAACCTGTCGCCCGAAGAGAAGAAGGCGATGGTTGATATCATCCCTGTGGCATACGCAGTTACATATATTTTCGGCACAATCGGCTCGGCTTGGGTGCTCGGTTCGCTCGGTCCCGTCTTGCTTGGCGGACTCAAAAAAGTTAGACAACAGACTGAAGATCTCGAACGCAGCATGAATCAAGACAGCGCAAGCTCTGACCCCGCTTTGATGAATGCATGGCGCCCCGTTGTTTATCGAGCATACCACGTCGAAGGCGAAGGCTTTGATACGCCTCATACCGTGAAAGAATTCCAAGACTTAGCTGAGAAAAGCGGTCGTCGCCTGTTTGTTGAACGCGTCCGCTCGGGTTCTCAGGTGATTACCCAGCCCGCTTTGGACTATGTAATCAAAAAAGGTGACGATGTTGTTATTTCGGGACGTCGCGAGTTTGTGATTGATGACGTTGAATGGCTTGGAAAAGAAATTTCAGACGCCGAACTGTTGTCGTTCCCCGTTGAACGTATTCCAGTTATGGTTCATTCAAAATATCTTGTTGGCGCGACCGTTGCTGATTTAAGAAGCAAACCAAGCATATATGGCGTAACCATCGACACAATCAAACGTGGGGGTGTTGAAATTCCCGTTACTGCTCAAACACGCTTGCAACGTGGCGATATTCTGACTATTAGCGGGCCTGTTTCTGACGTTAATGCCGCTGCTTCATATATCGGATATGCCGACAAACCGACCACCGCATCAGATATGGTATTCGTTGGAATGGGGATTGCTATCGGTGCATTGATTGGTGCAATCACTCTCCACCTCGGCGGTATTCCTATCAGCCTTTCAACCAGTGGCGGTGCATTGATAGCCGGACTTGTTCTCGGATGGCTCAGATCAAAACATCCGACCTTCGGACATATTCCCGACTCAGCCGTTTGGGTGTTCAACAACGTTGGACTTAATATGTTTATCGCTGTTATCGGTATCACCGCCGGGCCTACATTTATTTCGGGTCTTCAGCAAGTCGGATGGCAGTTGCTCGTTGCCGGTGTTATTGCGACCACTCTTCCCCTTATCATCGGTATAATCGTTGGTGACAAACTCTTTAAATTCCATCCGGCAATCACTCTCGGATGTGTAGCCGGCAGCCGTACAACAACCGCCGCTCTCGGTGCAATCCAAGACTCTTTGCAGTCAACCGTCCCCGCTATGGGCTATACCGTTACCTATGCAATCGGTAACACTGTCCTTATTCTATGTGGACTCGTAGTAGTGTTTGCAATGTAATCAATTTAGTTAATACATATAAAGATATAAATTATGAATTCAAGTATTCGCAACAAAGAGCAGGAGCTCTCAAAAATGAGCCCGTTTGAAATCAAAAACACTCTTATCGAACTTGCTAAAAAAGATGCACGCAAGTCAACCCGCCAATTTCTCAACGCCGGTCGTGGTAACCCCGACTGGATTGCAACCGCACCCCGTGAAGCCTTCTTCCTTCTCGGTCAGTGGGCGCTCAGTGAGTGTACACGAACCTATAAGGCTGACCCCGGTATCGCCGGAATTCCTGAAAGTGCCGGCTCAATGGATCGTCTCCAGCATTTTTTGATGGCAAACTCGGCTCTTCCCGGTGCACTTTTGCTCCACGATGCAATTAAATATTGTGTTGAGACCCTTAAAATGAATCCCGATTCATTAGCTTACGAATGGGCTGAAGGCATCATCGGAGACCAGTATCCTACTCCCGTGCGCATGCTTGAACATTCTGAAGAAATCGTAGCCGCATACATGGCTCAGGAGATGGGCAACAAAGCCCCGGGTTTCGGTAAAGAATATGACTTCTTCGCTACCGAAGGTGGTACTGCCGCAATGTGCTACATCTTCGACTCGCTCCAGTCAAACCGTCTTGTCAACCACCACGACCGCATTGCCTTGATGACTCCTATCTTCACTCCTTATCTCGAAATCCCCGGACTCGACCGCTATCAGTTTGATGTTGTCAACATTCAGGCTTCAGAGATGGACAAAAACGGACTCCACACCTGGCAATATCCCGATTCAGAGCTTGACAAGCTCCGCGACCCGTCGGTAAAACTTCTCTGCCTTGTCAACCCCTCAAATCCACCATCGTATAAACTCGATGCGGCTTGTGTCAAGAAGATAGTTGACATCGTCAAGAACGACAACCCCAACTTGATGATTGTAACCGACGACGTTTACGGCACATTTGCCAAAGACTTCACATCATTGATGTATGAGTTGCCACAGAACACCCTCTGTGTCTATTCATTCTCAAAATATTTCGGTGCAACCGGATGGCGTCTTGCTGTTATTGGCCTCGCAAAAGACAACATCTTCAACCGCTTGCTCGCCGAGCAGCCCGAAATTCAGCGCAAAGACCTCTTTGAACGTTATCGTTCATTGACTCCCGAACCCGACAAAATCTCCTTCATTGACCGTATCGTGGCAGACTCTCGTTCAGTGGCTCTTAACCACACAGCCGGACTTTCAACACCACAGCAAATACAGATGGACCTCTTTGCCCTTATGTGTCTTGTTGATAAAGAAGATATCTACAAACAGGCAATGCAAGACCTTATGCAGCGCCGACTCGAAGCCCTATGGAAATCAGCCGGATTTACTCTTGTAAAAGATCCCGACCGCGTTGGCTACTACTCAGAAATCGACATTATGGTTTGGGGTCAGAAATTCTATGGCGAAGAATTCTGCGAATGGCTTAAGGCAACCTATAACCCGCTTGACATCGTGCTCCGACTTGCCAAAGACACCTCGGTGGTGCTTCTTAACGGTAGCGGATTTGCCGGTCCTGAATGGAGTATTCGTGCATCACTTGCTAACTTGACCACCGAAGATTATGTCAAGATTGGTGAAGCAATCAAACAGATTCTTGAATCATACCATCATGAATTTGTCACCGCTAAAAAATAAGCGTTGACGACAGTTTAAAAACAACTACACAATAATAATTTCGTGATTCCGAATCGAGATGTCAAAAACCTCGGTTCGGAATCTTTTTAAACTTGTTTAAGTAAAAAATTGCGCCAAAACTTGTGTAACCCGTTCAAAATTCCTACCTTTGCAAGCCGATTTTTATCCAAAAATCAATTACGGAACTCTCCGGCTGAAGCTTTTGGCCGAGCTAAAGCAGTGGGGATTCCAATTTAAGTAACTATTAATTAATTATTTAGAAGTGGATACTCTAAGCTACAAAACCC
>JAIDRE010000051.1 GCA_029061925.1 Muribaculaceae bacterium
GACATGAACGCTGTCGGTATAGGAAACCGACAGCGTTCATGTCAACACGGCTGTCAGAAGCTTCTTTGATATAGTCACCTGCAAGTACGCCAAGACCTCCTGAATAGATTTTGAGAGCGTTGCAAAGACCATATTCCATTGAAAAATATGCTACAGAAGGAATATCTTTGCGCATTGGCTGTTTCATGTAATCTTTGAAAGATGCATAAACATCGGCAATACGTTTCATCATATCTTTGTCAGCCTGTATTTCATCAAGACGATCAGATGAAAGCTGCTGAAGAAGCATCACGGGGTTTTCACCGGTTGAACGCCAGAGTTCGGGTGAAAGGTCATGAAAGAGAGATTTACCCTCGCTGTTCCAAACCCACCAAAGGTTTTTTGCGAGTTCGTCAAGTGGTTTAAGTTTAGACGGAAGTTCAGCTGTTACTGTCAAATCACGCCATGCCGGCGTGTTGGAATTGCTAACTTGAAGTTTCATTAGGTCAAATATTTTTTAATTATTCTTTCGATTTTTGATATTGTGAAATTATTAGTGTTTCTTTGATTTGATGCGTCGATTGCGCGATGCGATAGCTTTGTCAAACGCCTTGACATAATAGTCAATGAAATAGGTCCACGATGCTTTACCGGCAGTCTCGCGTGCCGAGTTTGAAATAGCGGTGAACTGTTTTTTATCGGCATTTATGAGTGACATCAGCGAGTCGGCAATATTTTCGACTGAGCCTGAATAGTCGTGGTCGGTTCGGTCAACGACTTCGACACCACTTTTTTCAAACCCATTGTGAACGTCACTCAAAATCCATTGTCCAAAGCCCGACAGGGTAGTTGTAACGGTCGGCACACCAAACGCGACGCTTTCAAGCGGGGTGTATCCCCATGGTTCATAATATGATGGGAATACGGTTGCATCAACTCCTGCCAAAATCTGATAATATGTTTGGTTGAAAATGCCGTCTTGTGCGTTGAGGTAACAGGGCACATAGATAACGGTTACATTATCGTCGGGATGATTGGCGAAACCAAGTCGATGGATTGAACCGAGGACTGCATCGCTATCAGGATTGTTGACACTGTGAGTGTAAACAGGGTCATTAAGCGGGGTTGATGATGTAAAAGAAGCTGATATACGTTCAACAAGGTCGAGACGCGCTTCTTTAACCCATGCGGGAACCATGACATAGGCTATGACTCGTTTTTTAGGAGCCAATGATCTAACTCGATTGATTGAATCGAGGAACATATCAAGTCCTTTGTTGCGATATTCACATCTTCCCGAGGTTACAACAACAAATGTTGATTTGTCGTCATAGTTTATTCCGGTCAACGCGCTTGCAGTGTTGATCAGTAGAGCTCTTGCACTTTTGCGGGCTGCCGGCATTTTTGTTTTTGCCGGAACAAATCCGCTTTCAAAACCGTTGGGAGTGACAATGTCGGGACGACGTTCAAGAAGTTGTTCACACTCGATTGCAGTAATCTGGCTGACCGTAGTAAAACAGTCTGCTTGATGAGCTGCAGTTTTTTCGAGCGAGTGTTTTGCCTCCATATTGAGTTCGCGCGCCATCTGGTCGCCATTATATCCTTTTAGATAGTCATATAATGGTTTTTGATTACCACATATGCTGCGGCCAATGCTTGTTGCGTGGGTAGTAAAGATTGTTGCTACTTGTGGACAACGGCTTTTGACTAAAAGAAGTCCCATTCCGGTTGTCCATTCATCAAAGTGGGCTATGATGTTTTTCTTTTTATCGCCAAAATATTCAACAATCGAGCAGATAACAGCAGCTGCGGCATGAGAAAATGCACATGCTTCGCCATAGTCGCCATAGGAATGTAGTGAATCAACGCGGTATTTTGTCCACATTTCGCCAAATAACTCGTCGTTAAGACGATAGAGAGCGTCAAATTTTACCAGAATTACCAAAGGACGACCGGGAACATTCCAGCGTCCGAGACGTACTTTCACGCCGTCGGGCAACACTGCATCTTGTTTCCAAGAGTCAAGGCTTGTTTCGGTCTCTTCAAAATAGGGCGACGGGTTTGTATCGGACCAAACATCAGGGCCGATGAATACTACATTATCTTTATATAATTTATGTAAAGTGTTAGCTTTTGTAGAAAGAACCGTGTAGATTCCTCCGATTTTATTACAAACTTCCCAGCTTGTTTCAAACAGCAAATCTATATCTGTTGTTTTCTTTACCATGTTGCTTAGTTAGTTCTACTTTATTAAAATGCAAAGGTAAACATTATTTGTCAATTATACAACATTTTAACGTCTAACAAGAGTTATAGTGTAAAAAAAGCGAGTATTTGAACATATTGCATCTAAATATTGTTAAAAATTAAAGGTTCTTTTAAAACTATTCATTGGACAATTTGTCCGTAAAATATTATGCTGACAAAATAATAACCAAAAACTATATAAGATGAATAAGAAAAAATCGTTGGCTATCGCAGCCCTATTTGGATTGACTTCACTCACCGGTCTCGGAATTCAACAAGCCGATGCCTGCTCTCGTGTTGTTTATGTAGGCGATGACTCACTCAGAATTGTTGGTCGTTCGCTCGACTGGAAAACTCCGATTCCAACTAATCTATATGTATATCCCCGTGGATTCAAACATGTCAGTTCTGATCAGCCCGGTGCATTGACCTGGACTTCAAAATATGGTGCAGTATATGCTGTCGGATATGACGGTGGTATCACCGAAGGTATGAACGAGAAAGGACTTGTGATCAATGGCCTTTTCTGTAAAGGAACAGTCTATAATAATCCTAAAACAAACGGACGCCCGCCAATGTCATTGGCTGTGTTTGTTGCTTGGATGCTTGACCGATTTGAAACAACCGACCAGGTTGTTGCGCTTTTGAAAGAGGGAAATTTCTCGATTGGCGGTGCAACTTTTGACGGTGGTACCGTATCAGCTCTTCACTGGGGTATAACCGATGCGCAGGGAAATACAGCATACGTCGAGTTTAATAATGGTAACATCAATATCTATCAAGGTGAAGATTTGCGTGTTCTCACCAATGACCCCCAGTGGCCTCAGATGGAAGCTATCATCAACTACTGGCGTGGTGTAGGTGGTCAAAACATGCTCCCGGGAACTGTAAAAAGTCCTGACAGAGCAGTACGTGCCGACTATTTCGTTCATCATGTGAAACCGACCGGTGACGCTGATCTTGGTTTGTCGATTATCCGTAGTATTCTTTTCAATGTCAGTGTACCCTACACATATACTATTGAGACCGAACCTAACGTGTCATCAACTCAGTGGCGCAGTTTTGCAAACCTTCGTGACAAACGTTATTATTTCGACATTGTCACCAATATGGGTATTTACTACATCGATCTTAACAAAGTGAATTTGAAACCGGGCGCACCTGTCATGAAACTCAATACATCGGTGATAACTGATATTCTCGGCGACGTGACTATGTGTCTGACACCCTCTAAACCATTCACTCCGATGTATTAATCGGGAAATTGGTATATAATACAAAAAGAGCTAAGTTGAAAAACTTAGCTCTTTTTTTGTTGCCTTGGAAGGATTCGAACCCTCACAGGCGGAACCAGAATCCGACGTGCTACCATTACACCACAAGGCAATGTGGTATTTTTTACGGTGCAAAGGTACGGCTTTTTTTTTGTTCTGCAAATTTTTTTTGAAAATTTTATTTTGGTTATTTATGGATATAATTTTAAATTATTGAAATTCAGTGATATAATGATGTGGATTGTTGTGTGGTATAAAATTATGACTCAATACATCAAACTTAGAGGTGCCGCTATGTGTTTAAGTAGTATAATAACCTATAAAAATTCAAGTTATGAAAGATTATGAATCTATAATTTCGTCTAATCGGGTTGTCTTAGTAGAATTTTATGCAACCTGGTGTCCTCATTGCCATAAAATGGCACCGATAGTTGAACAGGTAAAAGAACTATTGGGCGATGCTGTCAAAGTTGAACAGCTTGACATTGATAAATATGACGAATTTGCCGATGAAGCTAAGGTTGAAGGTGTTCCAACTTTCATAATCTATCGAAGCGGAAATGAAGTATGGCGTCATTCAGGAGAAATTGACGGTAATGTGCTTTATGAAAAAGTTCAGAGCTTCATGAATTGGTAAAAAATACAAACTCTCACGACCATAAATCGTGAGAGTTTTTTATATTGAAAGAATCGGGTCGAATATTAGAGAAGTTCAAGACCACGCTTGATTGCCGCTTCATTGGTAGGCAAGAGGTGATGATGTCGTTCGGGTAACGCTTTCTTGAGACCGTCCATAACGTTTTCGACACTGACCATCGGGCTTGCTTTGAGTAATGCGCCGAGCAAAATCATATTATAACTTTTTGAATTGCCCATCTCGATTGTTGCATCCATTGCATTAATCGGGATGATTTTTATGTCGTTACGTTCAGGCATGTGATGGATTCCATAGGGGTCAAACAAGAGTATTCCGCCCGGCTTGACAGCATGCTCAAATTTATCAAGGCTTTGCTGGTTGAGAATTACAGCGATGTCATAAGTATCAACAATCGGAGAGCTTATCTGCTCATCGCTTAGGATGACAGTTACGTTGGCTGTTCCGCCACGCTGTTCCGGACCATAAGAGGGCATCCATGTAACCTCGTAGCCACCGGTTAGAGCAGCGTACGCAAGAATTTTGCCCATTGACAAAACGCCTTGTCCGCCAAAGCCTGCTATAATTATTTCTTTTTTCATTGGTCGTTAACTTTTAAATCGCCCGGGGTATATTCTTCTGCCATAAATTGCTCCATCCATTTGTTTGATTGGTCGGGAGTCATTTTCCAGCCCGACGAGCAGGTTGACAGGATTTCAACAACTGATGTACCTTTACCGGCAAGTGAGTTTTCAAAGGCGCGACGTATTGCGGCTTTTGTTTTCTTAACGGTTGCAGGTGTGTGTGCCGACTGGCGGGTAACATAACATGTACCTTTCAGTTGAGCGAGCAGTTTAGTAATATTCAGAGGATAACCGTTGAGTTCGACGCGACGTCCGTAGGGTGTGGTAGATGTTTTCATACCCTCAAGTGTTGTCGGTGCCATTTGACCGCCGGTCATTCCATAGATTCCATTGTTAATGAAGATGATGGTGATGTTTTCGCCACGGTTTGCCGCGTGAATGGTTTCGGCAGTACCGATAGCGGCAAGGTCACCGTCACCTTGATAGGTAAACACAAGTCGCTCGGGATTGAGACGTTTGGCTGCAGTTGCAACGGCAGGTGCACGACCGTGAGCTGCTTCAATCCAGTCGATGTCGATATATTTATAGGCAAATACCGCACATCCAACGGGTGCAATAGCGATTGTGTTGTTTTCTTGTCCCATTTCTTCGATAACCTCAGCAACGAGACGGTGAACTACTCCGTGGGTACAACCGGGGCAGTAGTGCATCGTGTTGTCGTTGAGAAGCTTGGGGCGTTTGTAAACCTGATTCTCGGGTTTGATTATATCTTGGTTGTTCATGTTGAAGAGTCTTGGTTATTTGAGAAACTCGTTGCTGAAGGCATTGAGTATTTCAGAGGGATTTGGAATGATCCCGCCCATACGTCCGAAGTGAACTACTTTCTTGTTGCGACCTACAGCCAGGCGAACATCTTCAATCATTTGTCCGGCGTTGAGTTCGACAACGAAAATTCCTTTTGTGTTGGCTGCAATCTTATCAATCGCATCGTAGGGGAATGGCCAGAGGGTAATAGGGCGAATCATTCCAATTTTTATGCCTTGTTTACGAGCTTCCTCGATCGCTTTGAGACAGATGCGAGCCATTGAGCCGAATGTTACGATGAGATATTCGGCATCATCGGTAAAATAGGTCTGATAACGAACTTCGTTTTCTTCAATCTTGCGATATGTAGCCTGAAATCGTTCGTTATTTTTTTCCATCACTGCCGAATCAAGTTCAAGCGATGTGATAGTGTTGGGATGTCTTTTAGAGGGGTCGCCTGTAGTAGCCCAGGGACACTGACGTGCAATTTCTTCGGCTGTACGTCTTGGGCGCTGGGGCGGTAGTACAACTTTTTCCATCATTTGACCAACGATACCGTCGGCAAGAATCATGGCAGGTGTACGATATTTAAATGAAAGATCAAATCCAAGAGCGACAAAGTCAGCCATTTCCTGAACTGATGAGGGCGCAAGAACGATTAGACGATAGTCGCCATGACCGCCACCTTTGGTCGCCTGGAAATAGTCGCTTTGAGAAGGGTGAATTGTGCCGAGACCTGGCCCGCCACGCATCACGTTTACAATAAGTGCCGGGAGTTCGGATGCTGCAAGATAAGAAATTCCTTCCATCATAAGGGAGATACCGGGGCTTGACGATGAGGTCATCACTGCTTTACCAGTTGCAGCTCCGCCGTAAACCATATTGATTGAAGAAACTTCGCTCTCGGCTTGAAGTACAACCATGCCGGTGGTTTCCCAGGGCATTTCGGCTTCAAGAGTTTCGAGTACTTCTGACTGCGGAGTAATGGGGTAGCCGAAATATCCGTCACAGCCATATAGGATAGCTGCGTGGGCAATAGCTTCATTACCCTTCATCAGTCGTACTTCGCTTTTTGAATTGTTATATTCTGTATTCATGTAATTTTGGTAGAGTGGTGGAGAGGTTTATTTTTCAACTATCTTGAATACTTCGATGCAGGCATCAGGGCAAACGGTTGCACACGATGCGCAACCGATACATTTTGACATGTCGGCAGCGTATGCAAAGTGGTATCCACGATTGTTAACTTCTTTTGATTGAAGCAATAACACGTTAGTCGGACACGCTACAACGCAGAGGTCACACCCCTTGCAGCGTTCTGAATCAATTGTTACAGCTCCATATATTTTAGCCATTTATATTTAGTTTTAAATCGTTGTGGTCTTTTTTTCTTTTACAAAAATAGTAATAATTAATAAAATTACCGCATATTTTACCAAAGGTTAACGAATTGCACAGTGGTTTATGATTAGTGCAGAATTGTGAATTTTATAGTTATTTTGGGATATAAATTACAAGGAGATATGCCTGAGTAAGACATATCTCCTTTTTATTACTATTTTCAATAATGGACTTATATTTTATTATTGAAGTTAAAGTTTGTTCATTATTTAGCCGGGTTAATTCCATCGCGTTTAAGAAGCGCATCAATTGTCGGGTCTTGACCTCTGAATCGGCGATAGAGAACATCGGGTTTTTCTGTGCCACCTCGTTCGAGAATGTTTGCTCGGAAAGAGCGGGCGGTCGCAGGGTCAAAGATTCCTTTTTCTTTGAACAGAGAGAATGCATCGGCGTCAAGAACTTCAGCCCATTTGTAGCTGTAATATCCGGCTGCATAGCCTCCTGCAAAAATGTGAGTGAACTGCGGTGATGTCATAGTCCCCTCGACAGGTTCAAAAATCTGAACATCATTGTAGGCGTTGTACTCAAAGGTTGCAGGGGCAGCTTTGATTGAATCGGGGCTGTTGTGCCATGCCATGTCGATGAGACCGAACATAAGCTGTCTCATACAGGCGTAAGCTGCGCCATATCGGTCTTGAGCAATGAGTCGGTCAATCATTTCAGCGGGGATAGAATCGCCGGTCTGATAGTGACGAGCAAAGCCATTCAGGAATTCTTGTTGAGTGAGATAGTTCTCGTTGAATTGAGAAGGCAGTTCGACAAAGTCGCGATAGACGTTTGTACCTGATAAACCTTCATATTTACATTTTGTGAGAAGACCGTGAAGTGCGTGTCCAAATTCGTGGAGGAATGTATTAACTTCATCGGGAGTGAGCAACGAGGGCTTATCGCCGACAGGTTTTGAGAAGTTCATCACGATTGAGACAACCGGGCGATGATCTTTACCGTCGGCATCAATATATTGTTCAGAGAAATTGGTCATCCACGCTCCTGAAGTTTTACTTTCGCGAGGGAAGAAGTCGGTGTAAAGAACGCCGATAAACGAGCCGTCTGCATCGGTAACGTCAAATGCTTTCACGTCGGGATGATAGACTGCAATATCGGGATTCTGGGTAAATTTAAGTCCATAGAGTTTGGTCGCGAGTCCAAATACTCCGTCAATAACATTGTTGAGTTCAAAATAGGGACGAATCAACTCTGTATCAAAGTCATATTTCTGTTTTTTGAGCTTTTCGCTGTAATAGCTGTAGTCCCATGGTTTAACTTCAAACGGTTTGCCTTCAAGTTCGCTTGCAAATGCGTTAAGTTCTTTCATTTCAGCATCGAGAGCCGGACGGTATGCTTTGCTGAGCTGATTGAGAAGGTTCATTACATTCTCGGGAGTCTTAGCCATTTTACGTTTTAAGGTATAGGCTGCATAAGTATCAGAACCGAGCAGTTTTGCAAGTTGACGACGTAATTCAACAATGCGTGCCATTACGGGGAGGTTGTTATATTCGCCCTTGGTGTTACGAGAGTTATAAACTCGCCACATCTTTTCGCGGAGGTCGCGACGGGTTGAATATTTCAGGAAACGGCTGTAAACAGGCGCAGCCAATGTGAACATATATTCTCCTTCGTGTCCGTTCTCTTTAGCAGCGATTGCAGCTTCTTCGATAAGACTTTCGGGGAGTCCGTCAAGGTCTTTGTCGGTGAGATAGAACTTGTAGGTATTCAGTTCGCGGAGTACATTCTGACCAAACTTATTGGTAAGGTCAGAAATTTCAGCGTTGAGGGCTGCGAAAGTCTCGCGGTCTTTACCCTTAAGGTTTGCACCTGATGATGCAAATGACTCGTAGGTTTTTTCAAGCAACATTTTGTCTTCGGTGTCGAGATTGAATTTGTTGCGGTTATCATATACCGATTTAACACGATTCCAAAGCGGTTGGTTGAGGATGATAGAAGTTGAGTATTCAGAGAGCAGCGGGGAGATATTGTTGGTAATCTCAATCATGCGGTCATCGCTCAATGAAGATGTCAACGGGAAGAATACGCCAAGCGCACGATTAAGATCTTCACCTGCCAACGACAAAGCTACGATTGTGTTCTCAAATGTCGGTTCTTCGGGATTAGAAACGATTGAGTCAATCTCTTTTTGAGCGAGTTCAAGACCGTGTTTAATAGCCTCTTCATAATGATCCTGGTTTATCAGGTTAAACGGAGGAGTATTGTGAGGGGTGTTAAACTCTTTGAACAGTGGATTTGTGGCGTTTGAAATCATTGCTAAAAGAATGAAAGTTAGAAAGAAAAGTTGTTTTCTCATGTCTTATTATTTGAGTTATGAGTGCAAATTAGTTCAGACGATTAAGACGTGACAAAGCAAGCTGATATTCGTGACGCATATTCTCAAGATCGAGTTCGGCTTCAAGATAGAAGTTGACTTCTTGAATATAGTCGAGCATATTGATTTGCCCGCCTTTGAGTGCTTTGAGAAGTAGCTCGTTGTGGTTACCGTTAAGCGCGGTCTCAAATTTGTCAATCTGCTTAATCAAATCGAGAGCTGTAGAATGATCGTTGTCGATGTCGGTCATCAGTTTTTTTGATTGTGATGCGATTTTCACATCATTTTCGAGACCGGATGCAACGACAGCAGCACGGCTGTTTTTATTAGACCACGATGCAAACTTAACGCCAACGTTGAACCCGTTGAAATTCTGACCTTCCTCGCGTTCCCATTCATATCCGAGAGAGAAAGAGGGGAGGGCCGAGCGTGATGCGACTTTACCACGTGATTTGTTGACCTCGGCAATCTGTTTCAGATAAGCCATATAGGGGTCAGACTCTTCAGCGAGCTTTTTGTAATCGTCGGCAGATAGAAGCATTGCATCGGGATAACTGTTAAGCTGATCAATAGCAGTTCCTATTTGGTCAGACCCGCAAAAATCATAAATTGAGGCTATAATGTTGCCATACTGATTTTTTTCTTCGGTAAGTCTTCCGACAAGGCGAATGATTTCAATGTCAATCTTGTTTTTGTCAAGGATTGAAACTTGTCCGCTTTTATATGCTGCATCATAATACTTGGCAAGGTCAATCATTATTGTGTCGATTCGCTCTAAAATTGAAATGTTACGTTTTGAATTTACGAGGTCAATCAACAGAGAACGTGCTTCAACCTTTTTGTCGGTAACGGTTGCATTGCGGAGTAAACCGAGAGCCGACTCGTTGTTGCGTATCATTTGACGACGGGCACTGTAAAGTCCGGGCCAGTCAAAGCCCTGAGAGATACTGACACCATATTTTCGGTCGCCCAAGTTTCCCCATTTGTGGAAACCTTCAAGTTCGGGACCTTCAAGTATATTTTCAGCTTTCATTTCTTGAATCTCAGCTTCGGCTCCGTGGGTTAATTCCTTGATTGCCGGATTGGAGGCAAGCATCTGAGCGACAACATCGTCAAACGATTGAGTTTGAGCGTTGATTGTCGGAATCATTAATGATAAGATAGCTGTAGCAATTATTTTTTTCATCTTATTCTTTATTTCGGCGTGAAAGATAATAGATAATTGGAACGACAAACACGTTGAGTGCCGTAGCTGAAATAAGTCCACCAAGAATGACGACAGCCATCGGAGACTGAATTTCGTTACCCGGTTCACCACCACGAATTGCAAGCGGAATCAGGGCAAGAGCCGATGTTAATGCTGTCATAATGATAGGATTAAGACGGTCAGCCGAGCCGTGAATGATTCGTTGCATTAAAGGCTCACCATCTTCGTAAAGGTGATTGTATCGAGAGATGAGCAGCATACCGTTACGGGTTGTAATACCGAGAAGTGATATAAATCCGATAATCGCCGGAATGTTGAGTTCGCCACCTGTAATCACAAGGATTAGTACACCTCCAATCGCAGCCAACGGCATGTTGATAAGGATAATCAGCGACTGTTCAGCATTTTTAAACTCAGAGTAGAGGAGCATAAAAATGATTAAGAGTGCGATTATTGAGGTGAGGGCAAGTGTGCGTGACGCGTTAGCCTCGCTTTCAAACTGTCCGCCGTAGGTTACATAATAGTTTTCGGGCATTGAAACATTGGCTTCGATGCGTTCCTTAATTTTGTTAACTGCTCCGCGAAGGTCTCCGCCATCAACGTTTGCCGAGATAACAAGACGACGGCTAACGTTTTCACGGTTGATTGTATTAGGACCGGTAGTCGATACGATATCAGCAACATAGCTCAAAGGAATTTTACCTTCATTGCTGTCAATCATCAGGTCGGCAATCTTGTTCATCGAGTCACGACGATCGTCAGGAAGTTTGACGGTGATGTCGTAGGGGATACCTTCTTCATAAACCTGTGAAACGACTTCACCGGCGAGTGCAACATCAATGAAACGGGTGAACTGATTCATTGAAATGCCGTAGCGGGCAAGCATATCACGACGAGGTATAATATCGAGTTGAGGACGTCCGATTTGCTGTTCGATATTCACATCAACAACTTCGTCAATTCCACTCATCTGGGCTTTGATTTGGTTGCCGATAGCATAAAGACGGTTGAGGTCATCACCAAACAGTTTAACCGCAATCTGAGCCTCTGTACCTGAAAGCATGGCATCAATACGGTGAGAGATAGGCTGACCGATTTCGATATTTGCACCCGGGATTGTCGCAAGTTTTGAACGAAGTTCGCGAACGACCTGACCGCGTGTGCGACCTTTGTCGAGAACATAAGGTGCTTCAATTTCAGACACGTTGACACCGAGGGCATGTTCGTCGAGTTCGGCACGTCCGGTTTTTCGGGCAACTGTTTTGACCTCGGGAATTGACATAATCATTTCTTCGGCGAGTCGTCCGACATGGTCACTTTCTTCAAGTGAGATGCCGGGGAGGGTGCTGACGTTGATAGTGAACGAACCTTCATTGAACGATGGCAAGAAGCTGCGTCCCAAAGTGAAGAACAATCCCATAACAACTACAAACAATACGCCGACAACGGTCAATACGGCTTTGCGACGTTCCATACACCATTCAAGTGCTTTAATATAAGCCGATTTGAGATGGCGAGAAGTCCAGGGCTCTTTACCCTCTTCGTTTTGTCCTTTATCGCCAAGCAGGAATGAACAGAGAACGGGAGTAAGGGTTAATGCAACAATTGTTGATGCGATTAGAGCTACGATAAATGATACGCCAAGAGGGATGAGCATACGTCCTTCGATACCGGTCAGGAAGAATAGCGGCAAGAAGCTCGCTATGATAATGAGTGACGAGTTGAAGATTGGCATACGCACCTCTTTAGAGGCTTCAAACACAACATGCAAGGTCGGTTGTCTTTGATCGGCGGGCAATTCACGGTTGGCTCTCAGTCGTTTATATACGTTTTCAACATCGACAATAGCATCATCGACAAGTGAACCGATTGCAATCGCGATACCGCCGAGCGACATTGTGTTGATATTGAAGCCAAACAAGTTCAGAACCAATACCGAAAGCACGATTGACATCGGGAGCGCGATAACTGAAATGACGGTTGTGCGTAAGTTCATCAAGAAGAAGAAAAGCACGACAACGACAAACAGTGCACCTTCAAGAAGAGATTCCTGGAGGTTTGAAATTGATTTGTCAATAAATGTGCTCTGACGGAAAATGTCGGTTGAGATATGAACATCGGCAGGAAGATTTTTTGCTGATGTTTCAAGGCTTTCCTCGATACGTTTGGTAAGCTCGATGGTTCCGACTGCGGGCTGTTTGGTAACAGTCATCAATACAGCAGGTTTTGTACGCTCTGATGCAACGCCGAGTCGGGGAGTCTTACTGCCGATTTTCACTTCAGCGATGTCGGCAACAGTGATTGTTCCGCGTTCATCGCTACGAATAACCGATGTCGCGATATCGTCAGTGTTATTTGTATTGACTGCTCCTTTAATAATATATTCGTTGCCATATTCATAGAGAACACCACCGGCTGCGTTTTCATTTACTTTTTCAACGCTCTCCATCACTTCGTCAAGAGTAACGTCGAAGTGACGCATACGGTCGGGATCAATACAAATCTGGTATTCACGGATGTCACCACCGATTACAGTTACCTGAGATACGCCACCGACCGAGAGAATACGCGGACGAATCTGACGTTCAGCCATTGTTCTCAAATCGAGGAGTGAGGTTGAGTCGGCAGTCAAACCGATAATCATAATCTCACCGAGAATTGATGATTGAGGACCTAACGTTGGAGCGTTAACACCCGGAGGCAGTGTTTCGGAAATTCCTGAAAGTTTTTCAGATACGGTTTGACGTGCAATATAAATATCTGTACCCCAGTCAAATTCAACAGCTACAACAGAGAAGCCGGTTGCAGATGACGATCTTACGCGACGTACACCAGTTGCACCGTTAACTGATGTTTCAATGGGGAATGTTACAAGTTTTTCGACCTCTTCGGGAGCCATTCCCGGAGCTTCAGTCATTACGACTACGGTCGGGGCATTAAGGTCGGGAAAAATATCGACTTCGGTGCGGAACAGCACGATTGTTCCGGTCAACAAAAGTATGCCCGAAAGCAATAAAATCAAAAGTCGATTATAAAGCGAGAAATGTATAATTCGGTTAAGCATAGTCTGTTAAATTTAAAATATGAAATTAATGACTATGGCTGTGACCTTCAGGAACAGCGCCCGAACTTTCGGCAAGTTTTACAAAGATCATACCGGTTGTAACGACTTCTTCACCGGGATTGAGGCCTTTCTTAATCTCAATATTTTTGCCGTTGCTGTTGCCAAGAATTACATTGCGTTTCTCGTAGCAGTCTTCATCGAGCCGAACATATACAAAGTTAAGACCTTGCTGTTCGCTCACAGCCTCGATTGGCAATGAGATAACGTCAGAGCGATTACCTCCGATAAGGTAAATCTCAGCGTATGAGCCTGGTACGGCTGAGCCGTTGTTGTCGAAGCTGAAATAGACGGGAAGATATCCGGCCCGTTTACCAACAACAGCAGTTGAACCTCCGATGCGCTGACCGTGAAGATCGGCAATGTTGAAAGTTTGGTCAGAATAAGCGGGGCGGAAATTTGCATTGACAACTGTCGGCATGAAGTTGAAATATTTTTCGGGAAGGTCGGCGCGGAGTGTCAGACGAGTGTTGCCTGAAATGACGGCAATGGGTTGACCGGTTGACACATATTCGCCTTGTTTAACCAAAAGCTGAGTAATAACTCCGTTTTGGCGAGATACTGCGGTACCACCTGTGGCGTGACCTGACCATGCAGCAGCGGCTTGTTCGTATGCTTGTTTTGCTTCGTTATATTCTTTGGTAGAAACGATGCCTTCGTTGTGAAGGGGAGTGATACGTTCAAGTTCGCGTTTTGCAGCGTCATAAGCAGCTTTTGTAGCCTCGTTTGTATCACCTCCGGCGATGCCGTGGCCTGTGATGGTTGCAATGGTTGTACCGTTTTTAACAGCCGAACCTTCGGTGATATTACGAGCGAAACTGATTGTACCTGAGGCGTTTGCTGTGATTATTGATTGATCGGTCGGAGCTGATTCAATTTGTCCTGAAACTTTAACAACCTCTGAAAATTCAGCGGGAGCGATTTTTGTTATTTCAACACCAAATTTTTCAGCTTGTTCCGGTTCAAGGGTAATTGCACCTGCCGGCTCTTTTGAGCTATGTTCGTGTTCGTGATCGTGACCCTCATGTTCATGATTATGGCCTTCATGATTGTGGTCGTGACCTTCATGATCGTGGTCGTGTTCCTCGTGGTCATGGTCGTGATTATGTTCTTCATGTTCATGGTTGTGGCCTTCGTGTTCATGATCATGTCCTTCATGTCCATGATGGTGGTGATGTCCGAGTCCGTCTTGTTCGGGAGTGTTTCGGTGGCATGACGGAGTCATCAAAAGAGTTGTTGCTATTGCAAGAGCGTAATAAAAATGTTTTAACATATCGTCAATAATTAGGTTATAATTTGAATGTAGCGGGTTTAAATAAGGAGGTTAGGTAACCGAGGGCGGACCTCGTCGCGAAACCGTCTCTAAAAAGCCCGTAGCTTCTGTGACGAAATGTGTGGTATAATTTAACTCTCTGTTGTCAAGGTCGTTTAGCGGAGTACATACTAATGTCACTTCGGACAAAATAACCTGCGAGAGATAGTGGTCGGCTGATTTAATCAGGTTGGAGATATTCGGGTCATCATTGACAATTGTTTCGTCAAGGTGCATGGCACATTCTGATTCAGATTGGCTGTCATTATCAGAACAACAGTCATGGTGATGGTGATGATGACTGCATAACTCGACCTCTCCAACACAGGTCACATATAAATATATATTTCCCGAATGGTCGTGATGATGAAACTGAAGCATTGTCGAGAAGACAAATGTCAGTGTCATCAAAACTGAAAACATTATTAGGGAAATATTTTTCATTAATACATTATTTATTAATATGTCGGAAATTTAATTGTACAAAAGTACGCATTAATGCTTGCAACTTGGTTGCAAACTTCAGCTATTAGTCCACTTTGTCAAGATGATGTCCCATGCGCTCTTTTTTGGTGTGCATGTAAAAACGGTTGTACTCGTTGGGCGCAATTTCGATAGGTACATTTTCAACAACTTCAAGTCCGTAACCTTCAAGCCCGATGCGTTTAATCGGGTTGTTGGTCATCAATCTCATTTTGTTAACACCGAGCAAGTGGAGAATTTGTGCGCCAACACCATAGTCGCGCTCGTCAGCCTGATGTCCGAGATGAATGTTTGCGTCAACGGTATCAAGTCCTTCTTCCTGAAGTTTATAGGCTTTGATTTTGTCCATCAATCCAATGCCACGACCTTCTTGATTGAGATAGAGGACAAGTCCGCGTCCCTCTTTTTCAATCATCAGAAGAGCTTTGTGGAGCTGGTCGCCACAGTCACATCTTTTTGAACCGAAGATGTCGCCGGTAGCGCATGATGAATGAACACGTACCAAAACGGGTTCGGGAGTTGCAATGTCACCTTTGATGATTGCAATATGTTCAAGTCCGTTACTTTTTTGACGGAATGGGAT
>JAIDRE010000052.1 GCA_029061925.1 Muribaculaceae bacterium
TTGACAGCACAAACATCATATCGCCCCTTTTATCGGTCATAACAAACATATCAAAAGACCATGTCGCTCAGCTTGGCGATTCTATTGCCGGAATTGCAGCTGAAAAAGCCGGAATTATAAAACCCGGAATACCGGTTGTGATAGGCGAATCAAACGATATAACCCGCCCTGTTTTCCTGTCGGTTACAGCCAAAAACGAATCTCCCATATTTTTTGCGCCGCCACTCTACGGCTATCACGTTGATAATAACGGCGATATGATTTATCCCGAAACTTCGGTAGGGGAGATCACATCTGTTTTATCGGGTGATTGTCAGCCTAAAAATGCCGCAACTATCTTAACCGCAGTCAACTGCCTCCGCACTTTAGGAGTTAAAATCTCAAATGAGGCGATAAAAAGCGGATTTCTAAAGGTTTGTGAGTTGACCGGATTAATGGGACGTTGGATGAAGTTGTCATCTAATCCTAATGTAATTTGCGATACCGGGCACAATGTAGGGGGCTGGGAATACCTGTCAAAACGACTCGCGTCGTTTGGCGATAAACTAAAGATGGTAATCGGTTTTGTCAACGACAAAGATGTCAGGTCGATAATGAAGATGATGCCCACCGATGCCGAGTATTATTTCACCCGTGCCTCAATTCCGCGTGCCCTCGACTCGACCGAAGTCAAGCGCATAGCCGAAGAATTTGGTTTGAAAGGGGAGTGCTACGGATCTGTAAAAGAAGCTTATACCGCAGCAAAAGCTACAGCATCAAGCGATGACACAATATTTGTTGGCGGAAGCACCTTTGTAGTTGCCGACCTGCTATCGTTCAACTCATAACATATTTTGTTAACTCAAAAATAATTAGTAATTTTGCATAAGAGCTCACGCTGGAGCCGTCATTTTTAACAAAAAGTGACGGAGAATGGGTGGGTTTTATTTAGCTATAGCGCCTATTGGCGTCTTGGCACGACATAAAATAAAAGAAGCGTTATTGGCGCTTGGTTTCTGACTTCATGAAACTTCGAACACTTCAAAACATCAGGAAACCTTGCAATGATGATGCTCATGGGTATGTAATATCTGTATGTTCCGTGACGGAATATGCTGTGTATATTCATACGGCGTGAGGTCTCGTTGCTCGTTTCGATGTTTGGGCAGTTCGAAGGCCTCATGAAGTGTAACGAGCAACAGTATGGCTCTCACGCTCTTTTTTTCTAAATTAAAAACCAATCTAATGCTGATGTTGTGAGCCCTGAAGCAAAGTTAAATATTATGAAACATTTTAAATTTTTATTAAAGTTTTTAATGGCATTAATGGGACTTTATGTGGCTACGTCCTGCTCAGATGACCCTTCATCTAAAATTGACTACAACACGTTGAAGATCGGTAGAATGGATTTATCGGGTGCAGTTTCTATCGGGCTTAAAAACGAAGACTCTTCACGCGCGATTAAAGGAGAGTACTTGTCAGCCGGAATGTACAAGGTTGACTCTGATGGTAAAATTTATGCCGTAGCGGTTTATTTCTCTACCGATATGCTCGGCAATCGCCTGGAACATGAAGAAAGGCTACGCATTGTTCCCGAAGATCTCTTTAATTTAACCAAAGACTATTTTATGGTTGTCAACTGTTCCTACTATGATAAAGATGGAGACAGGGTATCTGACAAATGGGAAGAATTTAACGACGAAACCGAAGAAGGTCGCTGGATTAAACAAGATGTGCCATACAAGCATCTTCTTGTAAGAAAATCTGACGGCAAAATTTGGTGCGTTGATAACATCATAGACAACATTGTCAAGTATTCAAGACTAAACGGTCAATTTATCGAATCAAACCGAGGTGATTTATATTTCGTTAATGCCGATTCTGATGCGGCTTTCAAATTCAACTTGTCATCTGATGAAGCCTCTTTTGAGCAGATTACCACCGGTGATGGAACGGTTGGGGGTGATTACATCGTGACTGACAACGGAATAATTGGGCAAACAAACGGCTCTAAGGTTTATTTTGGTTGGCCCCACTCCGGATTCTCAAATATAACCCCTTATAATTGGGAAGATAGTGTTTATAAGGAGATTCCCAAGACTGTACCTATAGAAAATTTTTCTATAGATAATGAGTACGTTTTCAGGTGGAAATGCATTGACCTAAAATTTGAAATTATAAACTGGAACAATACTATATATCTAATTGTCAACCCGTGTTATATATTACAATACACATTTAATAATCAAGGTTGGTATCACGCTTATGGTTTAGATTATCTAAAATCATATATAGATAGGGATGAAAATATTACATTAGATGATTTTGTAGAAACAATAAATAAGACCGCATATGAAAAGATTCCTAAACCGATTATCTATAAGATTATCCCTGTAGATAATGTTGGGCGAGCCGAGCTGATTAAAATTACATCTCTTTATGCTGCAAAAGACTATGATTGGCTTAATTTAAACGATAACTGTAGTCTTTGGGGCTCAACTATTAGCTACGGTTGTAAATACTACCCCACTGGTGTAAGCCAATTAATTAAGGGAGACCGTGAAATTTATTTAATAGTAAATGGTTGGCTCACTCTTTTTAATTTAAAAGACAATCAGTGGAATATGATAAAGCAGCTCGAATCTGATAATTATGATATAGAGTATCAAAGAAAGCTATGGTGCATAGTTGGTGAAAAGAATGATCCTGATTACGGTGCAAATTGGTTAGATATCAATACTGAAGAATCGGGCTTCATCAAATTTAACGTTACTTTACCCGACTTCGTGAAATATGAAGGTTACACAAACGGCATTATAACATACTCCGGTGCCGATCCTGCAACAAGCAATAAAGTGAATATCTACATCGACATCACTACAGGTGAAGCCGTTAACGAAGTTAATACTCCCGAAATGATTTTCAATACAATAATTCCATTAAATTAATATCACTATGAAGTTTTTAAAAACAAAAAAGAACTACACTCATCAAGAGAATGACCAAATTCTCGAAGAGTGGAATAATCTCTCTATCAAAAATGGACAAGGAGAGATTGAAACAGACGGCGTTGCCTATAAAGGTGGCATAAATTCGTTCCGCAATGATAATGGAATAATGATTCACGAACGTATGGAGGGTAACGAAGAAGGAATTTGGAATAACTCCGACAAAAGAATACTTTTTGTCGCCAAGGAACTCAATGACCCCAAAAATCCATACGATTCTCGTGTTGTAATGTCTTTTGACCCCGATAACGGAATTATACCGACTCATAAGTTCCTCAAGGCGATGCTTTTTATCACTTCGGGATTGCTCAACTCAACCGAAAAGCACGCTGCCGAGTTTAATCGCTATGAATCAATGGAAAAACTCATGGCAGACTGGGACAAAGCCGCAGTAGCAAAAATCAATGTCAAGAAACAGCCCGGCGGTTCTACATCAAGTTTTGCCGAGATTTCAAAGGCAATGGAAGACTACAAGGAGTTTCTTGTAAAACAGGTACAACTTCTCAACGCCAATATTATTGTTTGTTGCGACGGCCGTGGCGTGATATTGAACGCAATCAAAGATTGGGTATATCCCAACGCCAAAAAAGTTAATGACTTTGTTTGGTATGACAAAGAAGCCGACACATTACTCATCAACAGCTATCATTTAAGTGCCCGCAAATCATATAAAAATCTCTATGATCGTGTGATTTCAAGCTATGTTGACGCACTCGCCAAACTGAAATAAAGTTTTTAGAATTTCATAGTATCATATATCCTATAAGGACTGTTTCTGTATAAAGAAGCAGTCCTTATAGTTTTATAAATACATCGTCAACTCCGTTGACTCCTCGTTCTACTGTTCCCCTGTCAAAAATCGGACGCAAAGACCTTGCGTCCCTACAAGGCGCTGTTAATCAGTCGGATGAACAGGATATCTTAATTATTGGTCGAAGACCATATACTCTTTTTAACCCTGCCATCGAGCCGGTAGGCTCGTTGGTAGGGTGGATTAGCAACCTCTCACTCATACATCTTCGACAGATGATGAACTTACAGGCGCACGAGCCGGACCAACATGGCGAAGGTTTGTCCCTGCAAATCAACGTATTATATTTTCTATTCCGAATTTACTGCAAATTTACAGTATTTTCGGAATAGGAGGTCTTTCGCACTGATAGACAAGCGTTTCTCATATCAAAATATTGGACGCAAAGACCTTGCGTCCCTACAAAACGCTGCTAATCAATCGGCTGCACCAGGGTACAGCCCTACAAACATGGTGATATGACGGACGCACGAGCTGTGCGCCCATACAAGACATTGGGAATCAATTGGATAGGCGGAATATTTTAACCGAATTGTTTGCGGTGGAAGATGAAGTCGCGGCCGAGATATTTTTCTCTAACGACCGGATTTTCAGCCAATTCTTCTGATGTTCCCTGAAAAAGGATTTTACCTTCAAACAAAAGATAGGCGCGGTCGGTGATATTCAGTGTTTCGTGAGCGTTGTGGTCGGTAATCAAAATACCGATATTCTTCTCTTTCAACTTATAAACGACCTCCTGAATATCTTCTACCGCGATAGGGTCAACACCGGCAAACGGTTCGTCAAGCATGATGAACTTAGGACTGATAGCCAGACAGCGGGCAATTTCGGTGCGTCGACGTTCACCACCCGACAGTCGGTCACCAAGGTTCTTTCTTACCTTTTCAAGTCGGAATTCAGCGATAAGGCTTTCAAGTTTCTCTTTTTGCTGCTCATCGGTCAGATTTGTCATTTGAAGGACAGAACGGATATTGTCTTCAACGCTCATTTTGCGGAAAACCGAAGCCTCCTGAGCAAGATAACCGATACCGTTTTGAGCACGTTTATATACAGGATATTTGGTGATATTCAGGTCGTTAAGATAGATTTCGCCCTCGTTTGGTGTAATCAATCCTACGGTCATATAAAAAGTAGTTGTTTTACCCGCACCGTTTGGTCCGAGCAACCCGACAATTTCGCCCTGAGTCACATTAATAGAAACATGATTAACAACCGTTCGTTTACCATATTTTTTCACAAGATTATCGGTTCGCAAAACGCCTTTTGTTTCAGTTGAAATCAAATCGGGAGTTGCTTCGGGAATTATGATTTCTTCTACGATTTCCATAACTTCAGATTTTTTTAGCCTTAGCCAAACGACCGTCGATATAGTCGGTTAACAGTCCGATTGCGACAGTATTGGTTCCGCCTTGCGGAATAATAAGGTCGGCAAAACGTTTACACGGATTGATATATTGCATGTGCATCGGTTTCAAAACGTTTTGATAACGGTCGATAACCATCTGGGGAGTGCGACCGCGCTCGATACAGTCTCGGGCTATAACTCTGATCAGACGTTCATCGTCGTCGGCATCAACATAACATTTAACATCCATCATCTCTCTAAGGATTGACTCGGTCAGCACAAGAATACCCTCGACAATAACAACATCGGTCGGTTTGACCGTAACGGTTTCGTCCTGACGGGTACATGTGAGATAGGAATAGGTCGGCATCTGGATTGTCTCACCGTTTTTCAAGCGTTTAAGATGGTCAACAAGGAGAGTCCATTCAATTGCTGACGGTTCGTCAAAATTGACTTTCTGACGTTCTTCAAGCGGCATGTAACTCAAATCCTTATAATAAGAATCTTGAGGGATAACAGCAACTTCACCGGCAGGGAGACTGTCGATGATTTTACGAACAACGGTTGTTTTACCTGAACCGGTACCTCCGGCAATTCCTATAATGAGCATGGACTTTTATTGTTTATGTTGATTTATGCCACGAAATTACAATTTTTTTTTCAATTCAAAAAGTATAACGGCTATAAATAAAAATTGGCTCCATTTTCATAGAGCCAATTTCAAGAGATTTTCTATTATTTATTCCGGGTCGCCTTCGGGTTGACTTATATGTATAATCGACGATTTTATTTTGTTCTCGTCCCTGTTAAAATCAACCTTGATGGTATCGCCGGGAAGCAGTTTGGAATTGATAATCATCTCAGCCAGTTCATCTTCGAGATATTTTTGGATTGCTCGTTTGAGAGGACGGGCACCATATTGCTGGTCATATCCTTTTTCGGCAATAAATGTTTTGGCTTCATCTGATATTTCAAGCTCATATCCAAGATCAGAAATACGTTTGAGGAATCCGCTCAGCTCTATATCAATGATCTTGAATATCGCTTCCTTGTCAAGGCTTTCAAACATTATTATATCATCGATACGGTTAAGGAACTCAGGTGCAAACGCCTTGTTAAGAGCCTTTTGCAAAACGCCGTGAGAGTATTCCTTATCGACTGCCGAAGGAGTGGCAAAACCGACTCCCGCTCCAAAGTCTTTGAGCTGACGGGTACCGATATTCGATGTCATAATAATCAACGTGTTCTTGAAATCGACACGACGGCCGAGGCTATCAGTAAGACGACCTTCATCCATAACCTGCAGCAACAGGTTGAAGACGTCGGGGTGAGCCTTTTCAATTTCGTCAAGAAGGACTACCGAATAGGGGCGACGGCGCACTTTTTCGGTGAGCTGACCGCCTTCTTCATAGCCAACATATCCCGGAGGTGCACCAACGAGACGGCTGACGGTGAATTTTTCCATATATTCACTCATATCTATTCTGATCAACGCATCGGTTGAGTCAAAAAGATACTCTGATAACTTCTTAGCCAAATGGGTTTTACCAACGCCGGTCGGACCGAGGAACATAAATGTGCCAATCGGTTTGTTGGGGTCTTTCAAACCGACGCGGTTACGCTGTATTGCCTTGACAATCTTTTCAATAGCGTTTTCCTGACCTATAATCTGACCCTGAAGAACCGGAGTCATTTCGCGAAGTCGGCTTCCCTCGGCTTTGGCAATACGCTGGACAGGTACACCGGTCATCATTGCAACGACTTCGGCAACTTTATCTTCATCGACAGGGACTCTCATTTTAGAGAGCTGTTCTTCCCATTTTTCTTTTTCATCCTGGAGCTTGGTTTTCAAATCTTTCTCCTTATTATAGAGGGAGGCTGCATTTTCAAAGTTCTGCTCGCGGACAGCTTTCTGCTTTTCGGCTTCAATGTCACGAACTTCTTCTTCAAGCTTTTCAATATCTTCGGGAACATTGATATTGGTGATATGAGCACGCGAACCGGCTTCGTCGAGAGCATCAATAGCCTTGTCGGGGAAGTTGCGGTCGCTTAAATATCTGTCGGTCAGCTTAACACATGCTTCGAGAGCTTCGGGGGTATAGTTGACATTATGGTGTGACTCATATTTATCCTTAATATTATTAAGAATTGTCAAGGTTTCCTCGGCAGTGGTCGGTTCAACCATAACCTTTTGGAAACGACGCTCAAGCGCACCGTCTTTTTCGATATTCTTGCGGTATTCATCGAGGGTGGTGGCACCAATACATTGAACTTCGCCACGAGCAAGCGCTGGTTTGAGCAAGTTAGCCGCATCCATAGACCCGGCAGCGTTACCGGCACCTACAATTGTATGTATCTCATCGATAAACAAGATAACATCTTTATTTTTAGAGAGTTCGTCAAGTATTCCCTTGATACGCTCCTCAAATTGACCGCGATATTTCGTACCGGCGACAAGAGATGCCATATCGAGTGACACGACACGTTTTTCAAACAGCACGCGTGAAACTTTACGCTGAACGATGCGGAGTGCAAGTCCTTCAACGATAGCCGATTTACCAACACCCGGTTCGCCAATCAGAACAGGGTTGTTCTTTTTACGGCGACTAAGAATCTGGGCGACACGTTCAATTTCGACATCACGGCCGACAACCGGGTCAAGACGACCTTCTTCGGCAGCCTTTGTCATGTCGTTGCCATATTTATCAAGCAGGGGAGTGTCGCCGACATTTGCCGACTTGGGCGACTGAGGGCGAGACTGACGAAATCTTGAGCCTGAATTACGCTGTGGCTCGTCATCTTCTTCATCTTCAACATCATCATCGGCGTCTTCATAAGAATCGCCGACTTCTTCAGGTGCATTAACCAATACACGATAAAGAGCCTCGTAGGTCAGACCGGCTTCATAGAACTGTTTCATGAAGTCAAGCATCTGAACTTCAGAGTTATGAAAGATTGCCAAAAGAAGATGTTCGACATCGACAATATTTTTTTTCAGATTTTTTGCTTCAAGAACGCTGAGTTTTATGATTCTGTTTGACAGGTCACTAACCGTGATATCGCCTTCGGGCTGACGGTCAGCCGCCAAAGCCTCTGACAACTTCACTCTAAGGTCATAGAGCTTAACATCGTCAGCGATTTTGCCAAGAACGGAAGCACCTTTTCCGTGGGTGTCAGTCATAATGGCAAGCAACATGTGTCCCGGGGTAATCACGCGGTTGTAAAGCCTCATAGCTTCACGACGGCTGCGATTAAGGACAAGTTTAAATTCTTCGGAATAGTTTGTATCCATATATTTAATGAGAAAATAATGTCAGTTTACTATTGTTTTTGGTTAAAAACACTGCAAAATTATAGTGTCTTATTGATTATAATGCAATAACTGTGCCAAAAAGTTCGCAATACTGTTAATTTTTTAATAAAAAAACAAATCAAAGTGTCGAAAGTTTCCCATTCTTATTAAAAAAATTTGTATCTTTGCATGATATTATGATAATATATCATATTCTCATTTCTGCAAAATTGAATTATTAATTTCTAAAAACCACATGATAGAAGAAGACCGCATCTTAAAAATCAATATTGAGAATGAAATGAAGTCGGCCTACATCGATTATTCGATGTCAGTAATTGTTTCGCGTGCCTTACCCGATGTGCGTGACGGACTCAAACCCGTTCACCGTCGTGTATTGTTCGGTATGAACGAAACCGGCAACACCTCAGACAAACCGCACCGCAAATCGGCTAACTGCGTTGGTGAGGTAATGGCGAAATATCACCCCCACGGCGACTCATCAATATATTATACACTTGTCAGAATGGCCCAGGACTGGTCACTCAGAGAAACCTTGATTGACGGTCATGGAAACTTCGGCTCAATTGACGGTGATAGCCCTGCGGCTATGCGTTACACCGAGGCGCGTTTGTCAAAAATCGGTGAAGAAATGCTTGCCGATATTGATAGCGATACTGTTGATTTCCAGCCCAACTATGATAACTCAAAGCAAGAACCGGTTGTACTCCCGACAAAATTTCCCAATCTTCTTGTAAACGGTGCATCAGGTATTGCGGTTGGTATGGCAACCAATATGCCGACCCATAACCTGACTGAATGTATAAACGGTTGCGTGGCTCTTATCGATAATCCCGAAATGAGTATCGACGAGTTGATGACCTATATTACAGCTCCTGACTTCCCGACCGGTGGTACAATCTACGGTTATCAAGGTGTTAAGGAGGCTTACCATACAGGTCGCGGACGCATCGTTATTCGTGCCAAAGCCGAAATCGAACAGGAAAAAGATCACGAGCTCATCGTTGTCAAAGAAATTCCTTACGGTGTCAACAAAGCCGAACTCATTAAATATATAGCAAACCTTGTAAAAGATAAAAAACTTGACGGTATCGCCGATCTTAACGACGAGAGTGACTATAAAGGTATGCGTATTGTTATAAAGCTCAAATCTGATGCTAACGCAAACGTTGTGCTCAACAAGCTTTATAAGATGTCGCAGATGCAGTCTTCTTTCTCGGTTAACAATGTTGCCCTTGTCAACGGTCGTCCTCAAACTCTTAACTTGAAGGAACTTATCGAGGCATTCCTGAAGCACCGCCACGAAGTTGTTATTCGTCGTACTCAGTTTGATCTTGGTAAAGCGCGTGACCGTGCCCACATTCTTGAGGGTTTGATCATCGCTTCTCAAAATATTGACGAAGTAATCAGCATCATCCGCGGAGCTGAATCAACCGAAGATGCCCGAGCAAAACTTGCTGAACGCTTTGAACTCACTGATGCTCAGACGGCTGCAATCGTTGAAATGCGACTCAAACAGCTCACCGGACTTGAACAAGAGAAACTTAAAGAGTCTTATGATGAGCTTTGCGAGGAGATTCGCCGACTCGAAGAAATTCTTAACGATGACCATGTTTGTCGTGAGCTTATAAAATCAGAACTCATTGAAATCCGTGACCGTTTCGGTGATGACCGCAAAACTGACATTGACTATACCGCTGGCGACTTCAACGCTATGGACTTCTATGCCGATGATGATATGATCATCACAATCTCTCACTTCGGATATATCAAACGTACTCCGCTCGCTGAGTTCCGCGCTCAAAACCGAGGTGGCGTCGGAGCCCGCGGTTCAAATATCCGTGAGGAAGACTTCATCGAATATATCTATCCGGCTTCAATGCACAACGATCTTCTATTCTTCACCAAGAAAGGTCTCGTTTATAAACTTAAAGTGTTTGAATTGCCCGAAGGTGGCAAAAACACCAAAGGACGTGCAATCCAGAACCTTCTCAACATTGAGGCTGGCGATGCCGTTAATGCGGTTATCAGCTGCAAAGAGCTTGAAAATCCCGAATTTACAGCATCTCACAACCTTGTATTTGCAACCCGTCGCGGTCTCATCAAGAAAACATCGCTTGCTGAATATGCCCGCGTAAATGTCAAAGGTAAGAAAGCGATTATAATCCGTGAAGGCGACCAGGTTATCGGTGTTGGCATGACTGACGGCGATTCTGAAATCCTTCTCGCAAACCGCAACGGTCGTGCAATCCGCTTCCACGAGTCTAAGGTTAGACAGATGGGACGTGTTTCAACCGGTGTGAATGCTATGAAACTTGACAACGAAGAAGATGAAATCATCGGTCTTGTTTTGATGCACAACAACGATGGAAACAACGTTATGGTAATCTCTGAAAAAGGATATGGCAAACGTTCACTCCTTGATGACTATCGTGTAACTAACCGTGGCGGTAAGGGTGTGAAGACAATGAATGTTTCAGAACGTACCGGACGTTTGGTTTCGCTCCTTAGCGTTAACGATGACAACGACCTTGTAATCATTAACAAGAGCGGTATAACACTTCGACTCCATGTTGCCGACCTCCGCGTTATGGGACGTGCAACCCAGGGGGTTCGTCTTATTAACCTTGACAAGCGTGGCGATGAAATCGCATCGGTTTGCTGCGTAACAGTTGATGAAGAAGCTGAAACTGAAGAGGTTGAAACCAATCCCGAAGAATTACCCATGATGGAGGACACAGACGCTGAACCCGAAATCGATGAAATCGACATTGAAATCGAAGAAGAGTCAGACGAAGAAACTCCTGAAGACAACGAATAAAAAAAATCAAATATAAATAACTCAATTTTACATTAAAATCATGAGAACAATTACATTTTTAGGACTTTGTGTAGCTGCATCAATCGCTGCAAATGCCCAAACCAGTGTAGTTAAAGAAGCTGAACAGCAGCTTAAAAACGGCAAATACCTTGACGCTGTTACTACTATTAAGCCGGCTCTTACCAACCCTGAGACTTCACAAGTTGCAAATGCTTGGTTTATTCCAGGTAAAGCTGATATGGAATATTATAAAGAGCAGTATCTTAACAAAACTATCGGCAAACAAGTCGATGGTAAAAAAATGGGACATGCTCTTATAGACGGATACAACTATCTCTTGACAGCTCTTCCACTTGACTCGATTCCCGATGCTAAAGGTAAAATCAAACCTAAATATTCAAAAGATATTGTTAAATTGATCAAAGAAAACTATGATCACTTCAACAATGCAGCAGTTTTCCTTTGGGACGCACAGGATTATCAGGGGGCATACGATGCATGGGATATTGTAATCAACGCGCCTTCAAATCCGGTACTCGGTGCTAATGCTCCTAAAGCATACCCCGATTCTACATTGGCTGACATCATCTTCAACCAGGGTCTTGCTGCTTGGCAATTGGACAGCATTGCAATGTCGCTTGCTTCATTTGAAAAAGCTATGGCAATAGGTTATGACAAATCACAGATTTATGACTATGCTATCAGCCACGCAGCTCGTTTGGGTGACAATGACAAAGTTTATGCGTTTGCTGAGGAAGCATTCCAGAAATTTGGCAACGAAAATCCTCTTTACCTCCAACTTATGATTAACGGCCGCATCGAAAAACAGCAGTATGAAGAAGCTGCAAAAATGCTTGACGATGCAATTGCTGTTTCACCTAACGATGCACAGCTTTATAATATTAAAGGTGTTCTCTTTGAAAGCATGAAGGACAATGATAAAGCTCGTGAGCTTTATCTCAAGGCAATTCAGATTGACTCCAACAGCGCACAAGCTCAGTACAACTACGGTCGTACACTTTGTACCGAGGCTTATGAACTTAACGACAAAGCCCAGGAGTCAAACATACCTAACAATGAATATCAGAAACTTCGCGAAGAGAAACTTAATCCTCTTTTCCGCGAGGCAGCTGTACACCTCGAAATTGCACTTGAGAAAGACCCTGACAACCACGATATCAAGACTTATCTCCGCAACGTTTACTACAACCTCGGAGATGATGAAAACCTCAAACGTATCGAAGCAATGTAATACCTAATTTAAGGATTATAATAGTGAGCGGAACGGCATCAGGCTGTTCCGCTCCTTTTTTTATTTCAACTTATGACAACAAAATTGTCAAAAAAATTGTAATAATGAGAGTTGTTAATTACCTTTGTCATGATGACTGAAAAATTTGACATAAATTCGATAATCAAAGATTTGAAACAATATAGAACACGCTTTAATGTGGGCTATAATCGGTTTATGCGTCATTTTACGACCACATTACGAGTAGTCGAAACAATCTTTAATATTCTGGCATTTATCGGGTCGCTATTATGTATTATTGCAATGATAATATATATCGGTTTTGAACATTCAATCGAAGAAACCCGATTAATTGCACGTTTGTTAAAAACATCGCAGATTATTTTCATAACATCGGTAGTCTTTAATCTCGTTTTTTTCTTTAAAGAAACAGTCCGAAAAACACGTCCGATAAAATGGGGTGCCGATATTTTAATTCTAATTACGGCATTACCACTGATATATCCCGAGACAACTCATCCATTGATTCCATGGCTCAGTCATATTTTGTATAGCAGGTATTTCGTATTCCCAATATTGGGATTATATTCGATTTTGAATATGTCGTACAGCGTGTTGGGTGTACTTGGCAAGCGTACCAATCCGTCGATGATAATGTCGTGTAGTTTCATCATCCTGATATTGGCAGGATCTTTTCTGTTGATGATGCCACGTTGTACCTATAATGGAATAAACTATATCGACTCTCTGTTTGTATCGACGAGCGCAGTTTGTATTACAGGGTTGACACCGATTGACATAAGCTCAACATTTACGCCGTTCGGAATATTGATTGTCGGTATCTTAGCGCAGATTGGCGGACTTGGTGTAATGACCTTTACATGTTTGTTTGCGATGTTTTTCAGCGGCTCGGCATCGGTTTACAGCCAGTTGATGGTTAAAGATATGATTTACACAAAAACAATCAACGCGCTTTGGCCCACATTATTATATATACTCGGATTTACGCTGACGATTGAGGCTATTGGAGCTGTCGCATTTTTCTTTACTATTAAAGGAACGATAGGGGAGTGCCTGAATGATGAAATAATATTTTCAGCGTTTCACGCCATGTCGTCTTTTTGTAATTTAGGATTCTCAAATGTCGATGGCGGATTTTCAAATCAGGCACTGTTGCATGGCAATCAATCGGTTTATATTGTGGCTTCTATCCTTATTTTTGCGGGCGGAATCGGATTCCCGGTTCTGGTGAACTTCAGAGACGCATTTTTCAGAAAATGTCGAAAGATCTGGGCTTCAATTCTACGGAAAGATGATGTTGTTGAACCTGTCCACACACTTGATATGAATACCAAAATTGCACTGGTAACCACCATAACAATTCTTGTTGTCAGTGTCATATTATTCCTGATATTTGAGTATAACAACTCCTTGTCTGGAATGTCGTTCTATCAAAAGGTCGTGCAATCGGTCTTTAATGCACTGGCACCACGTAGCTCGGGCTTTTCGTCGGTCAATCCGGCTTCGTTTCTTAATATCACAATCTTGATGTTGATATTTTTAATGTGGATTGGCGGTGCATCGCAGTCAACAGCCGGAGGTATTAAAGTTAACACGTTTGCAGCTATGGTGCTAAACCTTAGAGCTATAATCACAGGTAGCAATCATGTCGTGGCATTTAAGCGAACAGTGTCATTAAACTCAATCAGGCATGCAAATGCGATAATCGGAGTATCTATTTTAACTTATTTTGTTGTTTCAATGACACTGGTTGCTTTTGAACCAACATTGGGGGTTAAAGAACTCCTTTTTGAATCAGCATCAGCTTTATTTACCGTTGGATCTTCATTAGGAATAACACCTATACTGTCGGTTCCCTCAAAAATTCTTCTTTGTGTGGCAATGTTTATCGGAAGGGTAGGACTATTGGCTCTGTTGATAGGATTTTATGGTGAAACAGGACAAAAAAATAATGTAACATTCCCTTCTGACAATATTATAATTAATTAAAAATCGGATAATTATGAGATATCTTGTTATTGGACTCGGAATATATGGCACAAATCTGGCTCTCGAACTCACTGCAATGGGTCATGAAGTTATTGGTGCAGACAATAAACATTCAAATGTCGAAGCTATAAAAGACTATATCTCGACAGCATATATCATTGACTCGACCGATGAGCAGGCTCTAAGCGTGTTGCCATTTAAAAACGTTGATATGGTTATTGTGGCAATAGGGGAGAACTTCGGTGCAAGTGTCAGAACTGTTGCGCTTTTGAAAAAACTTGGCGTAAAACATATCTATGCACGAGCCATTGATAAAATTCACGAGGCAATTCTTGAAGGATTTAATGTTGACCGAATAATAACACCAGAACAACGTGCTGCCCGTGACCTCGCTCATGAGCTGGAACTTGGCACAACTGTTGATGTGCTGAAGATTGACAACAATAACTACGTTATGAAATTTAAAGCTCCCGATATTTTTATCGGGTCGTCATATTCCGAGCTTGAACTGATGCACGACTATGGATTGATGTTTATCACCGCCACTCGTCCCGCTGAGAAAGAAAATATTATGGGAATAAACAACGTCATTCAGCAAGCAATATTTCATAACAATGATTATGGGACTGAAAAAGTTGAAGAGGGAGATGTTTTCACGGTATTCGGCTCAATCAAAGCCTTTAAAGCCCTATATAAATCAGTAAAAAATTAAGCGTCAATTCTTTTTAGGATGATGATAAAATTTCTTTTTACCATTTTGTGAACGTGATTTATTGCGATTGAAGCCCCCGTTTCGATTGCCTCTATATTTTCCTTTAACCGCATTTGGACGATAGGGTGGCACTTCTCCAAATTCCTGAGGTACTTCATCTTTAGTCACTTCATAACCGAGAAAACGCTCAATGCGTCCAAATCTGACCTGATCTTTTTCGCTTATAAATGTCACGGCTTTGCCATCGTTATTTGCACGAGCAGTTCGACCGATACGATGGATATAGTCCTCGGCTTCAAGTGGTACATCATAATTGACAACCATCTTGATATCATCAATGTCAATTCCACGGGCAACAATATCTGTTGCGATTAAAATAGAGGTTTTTCCCGATGAAAATTTAAACATAGCATCCTCGCGTTTTACCTGGTCAAGATCACTATGCATTTCACCGGCTTTCCATCCACGATTACGGAGCTGATTGGATAACTCTTTGACTTTCAGTTTAGATGATGCAAAAACTATAACTCTTTCATTAAATCCCTGGTTAAAGTAATTGCATAAGATATCAAACTTTTGCTTTTCATAGCAAACAACAGCCGATTGGGCTATTTTGTCAGTCGGACGGGATACAGCAATTTTAACTTCAACAGGGTTGCACAAGATAGATGAAGCTAACTTCTGTATTTTTGAAGGCATTGTAGCCGAGAAAAGCAATGTTTGACGTTTAGTCGGAAGTTGTCGGACAATTTGCATTATATCCTCGAAAAAGCCCATGTCGAGCATTCGATCGGCTTCGTCAAGGATGAAAAACTCGACATCATCAAGTTTTATTTTGCCCATTTTAAGATGGGCGAGCAGTCGTCCCGGTGTGGCGGTTACAATATCGGCTCCCATTCTCAGTCCACGCTGTTGGCGGGCAAACTCAACGCCGTCGCTTCCGCCATGAATTGCCAATGAACTGATATCGGTATAATAAGAAAAGCCGGCAAGCCGGCTATCAATCTGTTTTGCAAGCTCATGAGTCGGGACCATTACGATACACCTGATGCCGTCGCCTCGACGTGGGATATCGCCTAATAAACTCAATACAGGCAAGAGATATGCAGCTGTTTTACCTGTACCGGTTTGTGCAACAGCGATAACATCGTTTCCGTCGAGAATATGCCCGATTGCACCCTCTTGAATAGGGGTACAATCGGTGAAATTCATCTCATCAAGAGCATCGAGAATATCGTCATTAAAGTCAAATTCATCGAATCTCATGATTGCTTGCTTTATATTAACTGTTTGTTAGAAAGGTAAATCGTCGTTGGGTTCAGACTGGTTCAAGTCGGTCGGAGGAACGGCTTGGTAGTTAGGAGCGGGAGCGGCTGCAGGAGGAGTAAGAGGATCTGAAGCCGGAGCACCCGGAGTTGCTACAGTTGCAGGTTCTGCCTTCCAACCGCTGATGCTTGTAAACCAACGACCGTTATATTCACGGCTATCAATGTCAAAGCTAAGTTTAATCATTTGACCGGCAGCAAGTTTGTATTGGTCAGCTTTATCTCCAAAAAAGTCGAAATGAACTTTTTTAGGATAAGATTCTTGTGTTTCAAGAACATATTCA
>JAIDRE010000053.1 GCA_029061925.1 Muribaculaceae bacterium
CAACGGCGGCGGTCTCGTTACAATTATGGACGGACGCACCATGAAGAAGATCGATTCTTATGACAGAGATTTCTTTGAAAGGAAAATCGCATGGCCTCGTGAAATTTATGTGCCAAACGAGCGTTATGCTATTCTCAAGGGTAGTAACAGCGTGGATGCGGTAAATGGTAGTACCAACGGTGTGCTTGATATGGTTAACCGTACATACGAGCAGATGATTTTCCCCGAAGGAGGAGGAAAGAGTGTAAATGCCTACGTTGTCCGTAAAGGTAAAGCATACGCTGCAATAGGCCAAGATATTTATCTTGTGGATGTGGCAAACCATAAAATCGGCGAAAAGGTGCTTACGCTTGACTTCAACATTTCGAAGTTGTTACCGAGCCGCGATGGAAGCGTATGGGCGATCTCGTCTTTGAGCGATAATCAGAAAACGATTGCCAAACTTACCTCTGACATGAAGCTCGTGGCACAGAAATCGGCACGAATAGTTCAGGGTGAAAGCTCGGCAATGTCTCCTCACACCGTGAGTGTAGGTAGCGATTATATCTTCTTCGGAACCTCAGGAAGCCAGGTTGTCAAATATCACTTTGAAACCAACACCGCCACCACGATGAACTCGGTATCGTTCTATAACGCTTTTGCCTATAATGAAGCAAAAGGAACGCTGTACGTCGGTCAGATTGATGAATATGACTTTAGCGGCGGGGTTCTCGAGCAGATAAACAAATATAGTGTCAATGGCGCTTCGTGGCCCGCAGGTATATGGTTTACCTACAATTTTGACGAATGGTAATGAGTTTATTGTAATAATTAATGAAACCATCTGTAATAGTGAAGAGTATTGTTCCGGCTTTTTTGGCAGGGGCAATACTCCTTTTTTCTTGTACAAAAGACGATGTAATCGAGGTTAACGCGGCTCCGGAGATTGAAATTGACAGTGAGACTGGTGTTTACACTGCTAAAGTGGGCCGCGAGCTTAAAATAGCTCCGGTTTATAAAAACTGTGGAGCCGAGGCGATTTATCAATGGAAAATCGACAGCAAGACGATAGCAACTACACCGGTGCTGACCTATACGTGGGATGTCACGGGTAAATATTATGTTACTATTGCGGTATCGACCAACGACGGTCACGCCTCTGAGGAGTTGCTCGTGGAGGTGGTTGATTTGGCAAAGCCGGTGATATCGTTGCCTGTGGGCGACGAGGGGCTGACTATTGCCAAAAATACCGATTATGTACTGACCCCCGAGATAAGCAACAGTAATATCGAGGGATTTGGCGTGACGTGGAGCGTGAACGGCGTAGAGGTTGGACACGAGCTGACCTACACGTTTAATGCTGCCGAGACGGGAGAATACAAAGTGAGTGTGACCGCCCGTAATATCGACGGCAGTGATACTCGCGAATTTGTAATCACCGTGGTTAACAAACTGCCTGAAAAGCTCTCGTTCCCCCCCCCCGGGTATTCTTTCGAATCGACCGACCGGTACACGTTTGCGGGCAGGAGCGTTTGTCTGAAGCCGATAGCCAACGGCATCACGCCAACCCAATGGAGCTGGACGGTTAACGGTGTGAAGCAACAGTGCAGCGAGCCGGTGTTCATGTTCACTCCCGACGTGGCGGGTGACTATCAGGTGACGGTCACGGTTGACAACGGAGTGTCGGCGAGCGTGAAGGTCGTATGTGTCAGCGGCAGCGAAGAATCGCATTATCGTGCAGCCTCAGCATCGAGCCTGGCGACATGTAACAAGGTCTTTGAATGGATTCCGGCTCCCGGCCAGTTTATAGGCGAAACCCAGACCGGAGGCATGACGGGCAACGAAACAACGCTTGAGAGTGCCAATGAGTGGGCACGGAAGCGATTGGCCGATAATAATTTTGTGTCGCTCGGTGGCTTTGGCGGCTATATAGTCGTGGGCTTTGACCACAGTATAGCCAAAGGGAGCGCCGAGTATGATTTTGCGGTGTCGGGTAATGCGTTTTTTAACACTCTGACCGGAGACGGTGGCTCAAATGAACCCGGAATCGTGTATGTCATGCAGGATGTCAACGGCAACGGCTTGCCCGATGACGAATGGTATGAGCTGCGCGGCAGCGAGACCGGACAGGTCGGGACAATCACCGACTATGCCGTGACCTATTACCGTCCGTCGGCTCCGCGGATGAATGTTCAGTGGACCGACAACCTGGGCGCGTCGGGAACAATAGACTATCTTGCCGACTATCATACCCAAAACTATTATTATCCGGCATGGATAACGGATGAGAGCTACACGCTGAGCGGCACCCGTCTTGAATCGCGAGTGACAATGGACTCGTCAACAGGATACTGGGAGCTATGGAAATATGACTGGGGTTATGTTGACAACATGGGTAGCGATGTTGTCAAGGCGACTTCGGGAGGCCAGCGTAACGGGTTCAAGATAGCCAACGCCATGTATGCCAATCAAACGGCGGTAAATCTCAAATATATCGACTTTATCAAGGTTCAGACCGGCGTAAACGCAAAAGCCGGGTGGCTTGGTGAGGTTTCGACTGAGGTCTTTGGTTTTGAAGACCTGAATATGTCGGTAAAATGAAATAGTCTATCACCAAAATACCGATAATTATTAATATTATTTAAGATTCTTGAACCGTATATTAATTTTTTTTATCGTACCTTTGTACCCGATGGTTGCTCTGCCGTCCAGGAGTGGAGGCGTGAAGGAGCATCAAAAGGGAACGAGGTGAGATTCCTCGACAGTACCCGCTGCTGTAATTCCCGTTCTTTGACGACGCAAATTCGTTACTGAACAAGGTTTTTCGCAACCTGCCACTGGTCACCAAACGACTGGGAAGGCGCGATTATATAGGGATAAGTCAGAAGACCTGCCATTATCTAATTGTTTTTAAAACGTACCTGCGGGTCTATGGGTCACACAATTTCAGGCAGTCAACTGATGATTTCGGTTTGATTTTATCTTTCCGATTTGATATGTATAATATTTCCCGTCCGCATACTACGTTTTCCCGTAGTTTACGCGGACGGGACTTTTTTGCGTATTACTTTTATAAACTATATCATTATGCGAAAGCCATTTTTAATTTTATCAATTGCTGCAGCTTTAGTTCTGCCGACAGCATGTAGTTATGATGATTCAAACATCTGGGATGCCGTAAACGGCATTGAAAATCGAGTTGAAACCCTTGAGAAAGCATCAACTCAGACGAACACAAACATCAAAACTTTGCAATCTCTTCTTGAGGCTGCCCAAAACAACATTTCCATTACATCTATCGAGAAAACCGAAGGAGGTTATACCCTTAAATTTTCAGATGGTACTAATGCAACCATTTCGACAACTACCGGCGGAGCTGCAACGCCTGAAATCTCAATAAAAAAAGATGACGACGGTCAATACTATTGGACTATCAATGGCGAATGGCTCACTGTTGACGGTGAAAAAGTAAAAGCAACCGGCGTTGACGGAGCCAATGCTATCGCACCTCAAATAAGAATTAATACATCGGATAACTGTTGGGAAATTTCAACCGACGGCGGTGAAACATGGGAATCGACCGGAGTCTCGGCTAAAAATGAAAGCGGAGAATCTTTATTCAAAAAAATTGATACGACCAACCCCGACTATGTTGAATTTACACTTGCCGACGGCACAAAATTCAGTGTAAAACACTTTAATGAAGATACTCCTTTGTTTTCTATTGAAAATGCCGAGGGCATCCAAGTTATTCGCAATGGAGAAAGCAAAACCTATAAAGTTGAGACTTCAAATGTAGCGTCTTATACTATTGGCAAGCCCGACGGATGGCGCGTATCGTTTGCCGACAACAGTCTCAAAGTCACTGCTCCGGCTGAAGATAATAAATATGCCGAGCAAGAAGGGACTATCGACATAACCGTTATCTCGACAAAAGGATCAAGCATGATTGTCAGAATGCCGGTAGCTACTTTTGAGCGTCGCGTACTCACATTTGAAGATGTCGATGCCAAATTCCCTACCTATACACTCAATTATTGCTCTAAAACCATTAACACATGGTCTGATCTTATCGACAATAAACAATATGGCGGTCCCATGCTGTATGGAGATTCGGGATATGGCATGGATGAACCTTATTATTGGTATGACAAAGGAAATACAGAGCTCAAACACGAAGTATCCATGAGATATGGTCAGTATTGCTACTGGGGTGGAGGTCATGCCATCTCAAACTATGCGAGCACCGAACTTGGCGATGGTGATTTCGCCCATCAACTTACTGTATATGGAAATTCAGGACATAACGGCTCTACCAATTTTGCAGTGCATAACGGATATAAGGATAATTCGGGATACACTGATGATAACATACTCGCATCGCTTATATTTGGTGACGGCAAAGAACATATTGTTGAATCAATGTGGGTTATGAATACGCTCTATGCCATGAACTGCTACGTATCAGGCAACGGATTGACAGCTAAGATAGGTCCGGATGACTGGGTAAAACTCGTTGCTACCGGATATGATTTAAACGGAGAAAAAGTTGGAGAGACAACATTCTATACTTGTAACGGTCCTGATAATATCGTGATGGACTGGACTAAATGGGATCTTTCGGTTCTCGGTAAAGTAGCGAAAATCGAGTTTAATATTCTCGGTTCAAGCGATAACGGTGCCGGATTCAGCCAGCCTGCCTACTTTGCTTATGATGATGTGACCGTTCAAATTTAATCGTTCAGATGATCAAAAAACTCTTTTCATACATTTGCATTCTCTCGACTATTTTAGTCGGGGGAATGCTCTCTTCCTGTAATAAAGATGAACTGATTTCGTCTGACTTGGCTCCTCAAATCATCATAGATAATGAAACAGGCATTTTTGAAGTGAAGGTGGGCGAAGAGTTGACAATAGAACCGATTTATAAAAACGTCAACGGCGCTGAATATACATGGCGGGTTGACAAGGTAGTCGTTTCTACCGACCCTATATTCACTGCAACCTGGAACGAGCCGGGGCAACATTATATTGATTTGACCGTAACGACCGAAGCCGGTAGCGCCAATGAAGAAATGCGCGTTGATGTCATAGGCCTCAAGCTGCCTACAATCTCACTCCCTTTTACCGGCAACGAAATTTCATTGAAAAGAGGAACCGACTATATGCTCACACCCGAGATTGCAAATGCCGATGATGAAGATTCTAAACTGACAATTGAATGGTTGGTCGATGGGAAACCATACTCAACCGAACGTACATTTCATTTCACTTCTGATATAATTGGAGATTATGTAGTGACAATAAAAACGGCAAATGAAGATGGAACAGATGAACGACAGTTTACAATTCATCTGCTTGACACGCTTCCCTTTACTCTTGAATTTCCCTCACAATCATATTTCAACACCTCAACAACACGATATACATTTGCCGGACGCACCGTTATGCTACGTCCGATTATAACAGGATTGGAAGCTACAAACTATGAATGGTCAGTAAACGGCAGTCCCGTTGAATGTGACACAGAGATATTTGCATTTACTCCCGATACTCCCGGCGAATATGTCATAAACCTAACAGTCAACGGTTTGGCAGGTACTTCAGTGATTGTCAAATGTGTGGACGGATCGGAAGAATCACGCTACAGAAAACCGAGCGGCTCAAACAGTGCGAGATCTGATAGAGTATATGAATGGGTTCCGGCACCCGGACAGTTTATCGGTGATAACCAAACCGGTGGTATGACCGGCGATGAAACCACTCATGAAGCGGCAATAACGTGGGCTGAACAACGTCTCGACAAGTCTCAATATGTGTCACTCGGAGGGTTCGGCGGATATATCATAGTAGGGTTTGACCACAGCATAGAAAACCGTGAAATTTCATACGACTTTTCAATTCAAGGTAACGCATTTTTAAATGTCTCAACCGGAGACGGTGGCTCAAATGAACCGGGAATAGTGTATGTCAGTCAAGACGTTAACGGCAACGGCTTGCCCGACGACGAATGGTATGAGCTGCGAGGTTCTGAAACCGGGAAGCCTGAAACAATTCACGATTATGCCGTGACATATTACCGTCCGTTGGCACCTAAAATGAATGTTCAATGGGTTGATTGTTTAGGGCAAATAGGCTCGATCGACTATCTGGCGGCATTTCATCGTCAAGACTACTATTATCCTGCTTGGATAAAAGAGGATAGTTATACGCTGAGAGGCACACGACTCAAAGACCGTACAGTGCTGAACAGTTCAACCGGTATGTGGGACAACAATCTTTTTGAGTGGGGATATTCCGATAACATGGGCGGCGACACCCTTTCAAGCGACAACGCCGGAGGCGGTGATGGTCAACGCAACGGTTTCCTAATCAAAAATGCAATGTATTGTAACGGAGAACATATCAACTTGAAATACATCGACTTTATCAAGGTTCAAACCGGAGTGAACTCAAAAGCCGGGTGGCTTGGTGAGGTTTCGACTGAGGTTTTTGGCTTTGAAGATTTAAATATTTCGGGAAAATGATTAATAAGGTTTGCAATAATTTTTTCTTTTCTGTCATCTTATTCTATGCAACCATGTCATTGACAGGTTGCATGGAATGGGATTACGGGGAGGCTATGGTAGATTTTAATGCGACGGGCTCCGGACTTTTCATTACCAACGAGGGTAACTTCCAGTATGGCAACGCGACGCTTTCTTATTATGACCCGGCAACAAATCAGGTGCAGAACGAGGTGTTTTTCCGCGCAAACGGAATGAGACTCGGCGATGTCGCTCAGTCAATGAGTATTTATGACAACAAAGGGTGGATAGTTGTGAACAATTCCCATGTCATCTTTGCAATTGACCTCAATACATTCAAGGAGGTGGGCCGCATTGAGGATTTGACCTCTCCGCGCTATATCCATTTTCTAAGCGATGAAAAGGCTTACGTAACGCAGCTTTGGGACAACCGCATTTTCATTGTCAATCCCAAGAAATATGAAATTACGGGCTATATACAGGTGCCTGACATGACGATGGAAAGCGGCTCAACGGAACAGATGGTGCAATACGGTAAATATGTCTATTGCAACTGTTGGAGCTACCAGAACCGCATTATCAAGATAGATACCGAGACCGACAAGGTGGTGGATCAGCTGACGGTCGGCATACAGCCTACGTCGCTTGTCTTGGATAAAAACGACAAGATGTGGACAATCACCGACGGCGGTTATGAAGGATCGCCATACGGCTATGAGGCTCCGTCGCTCTATTGTATCGACGTGTCAACGTTCAAGGTGGAGAAGCAGTTCAAGTTCAAGAAGGGGGATGCTCCGAGCGAGGTGCAGCTCAATGGTGAACGCGACAAGCTGTACTGGATTAACAACGACATCTGGTGTATGGACGTGACGGCAACCCGTGTTCCTGTCCGTCCTTTCCTCGAATACCGCGACACAAAGTATTATGGGCTTACCGTAAATCCTGTGAACGGCGAAGTGTATGTAGCCGATGCCATCGACTACCAGCAGCAGGGCATGATCTACCGATACTCACCCGAAGGGAAACTGATCGATGAATTTTATGTCGGCATCATCCCCGGTGCCTTTTGCTGGAAATGATTATATTTGTGGTAGCAAAATGTACGGTCGTTCCTTGGAACGACCAAAAATCAAATAAGTATGATGTCAACAGTACATAGAAAAATAGAATCAGACGGAACTCTCCATGAGCGTAAATATGCTCGTGTCGATTGGCATAACTATAATGTGGGAACTTTTTTTGTAACATTTTCCACCTTAGGAAAAGTCCATTATTTCGGGCAAATAGTAGATGGTGTAATGGATTATTCTGAAATCGGTCAGAAGATGGTCGAAGTGCTACTTAATGTGCCTTTACATTATGATGATGTAGAGATATTACGATGGGTAGTTATGCCAAATCATATACATTTAATTGTAAAAATAGGTTCAGGAAATTCTTCAGAAGGAGTCATTCAGCCTACTCAACGAAAGCCAATAGTAAAGGGGGGTAGCAGAAGCCGATTATCCTCGTTAATTGGAAATTTAAAGAGTGAAGTAAGTCGTTATACAAAAAAGGACGGTATGATTTTTGGCTGGAATCCCGGATTTCATGAGCACATCATTTTTGATTATATTCGTGAGAAAGCTATTTTTGATTACGTAGATAACAATATACATAAATGGAGCGAAGATTGTTTAAAATAAAACGGTGGATTTTATCCAGGTCGTTACGAGCAATGACTGTACTAATAGTCTTCTTGGGGTCGTTGCATGCAACGACCGTACACTCAATTAAAGCCCAAACTTCTCAAAGAATTAGGAATCTGCGTGAGGTCGTCTTTTGGGGCAAACGCCCGATGAAGGATATCGGAGTGCAGAAAACAACTTTCGATTCCATTGCCCTCAAAGAAAACATCGCGCTCTCTATGGCGGACATCCTCACGTTCAATTCGTCAGTCTTCGTCAAGAGCTATGGTCGTGCCACGCTCTCCACTGTTGCTTTCCGTGGTACATCGCCCAGCCATACGCAGGTGACGTGGAACGGCATGCGCATCAATAACCCCATGCTCGGCATGACCGACTTCTCCACAATCCCGTCCTACTTCATAGACCAGGCATCGCTGCTCCACGGCACGTCATCGGTCAACGAGACAGGCGGAGGTCTCGGCGGTCTCGTCAGACTCGGCACCATTCCCGATGTGGCGGAAGGTGTCAATCTGCAATATGTGCAGGGAGTCGGGTCTTTCAGCACATTCGACGAGTTCGCCCGGTTTACTTACGGCAGTGAGCATTGGAGTGTTTCAACCAGAGTGGTCTATTCATCTTCTCCAAACGACTACAAGTACATCAACCACGACAAGAAGGTGAACATCTATGACGATGACAAGAACATAATAGGTCAGTATCACCCGACCGAACGCAATCGCAGCGGTGCCTACAAGGATTTTCATGCGCTGCAGGAGGTGTACTATAACACCAACAAGGGTGACCGTTTCGGACTAAACGCATGGTATATCAACTCCAACCGTGAACTGCCGATGCTCACCACCGACTACGGTAACGAACGCAACTTCGAGAACCGGCAGCGTGAGCAGACCCTCCGAAGTGTCTTCTCATGGGATCATATCCGGCATAATTGGAAAGTTGGAGCAAAGGGAGGATATATCCACACATGGATGGCGTATGACTACAAGCGTGAGGTGGCTGAAAACAACTGGTCGTCAATGACACGCTCACGAAGCAGGGTAAACACTTTCTACGGTCAGGCAGAAGGTGAGTATAATCCCACGAGAAAATGGTATTTTACCGCCAATATCTCGGCACATCAGCATTTCGTCCGCTCCGAGGACAAGAACATTATCCTTCAGGATGGCGACAAAGCCATTGTCGGTTATGACAAGGGACGCATCGAACTCTCCGGTTCCGCTTCGGCAAAGTGGCAGCCGGTCGATCCGCTCGGACTATCTCTTGTAGTGCGCGAGGAAATGTTCGGCGACAAATGGGCTCCCGTCATCCCGGCTTTTTTCATCGACGGTCTTCTGTCAAGGAAAGGAAACGTCATGCTGAAAGCGTCCGTATCACGCAACCACAAGTTTCCTACGCTCAATGACCTCTATTTTCTCCCCGGTGGCAATCCAGACCTGAAGAGCGAGCACGGCTGGACTTACGATGCCGGTGCATCGTTCGATATAAACTTGTTTTCTCCGTTCCCGGTATCGATGGGAGGAAGCGCCACATGGTTTGACAGCCGTATCGACGACTGGATCATCTGGCTTCCCACCACCAAAGGATTCTTCTCGCCACGCAACGTCAAGAAGGTACACGCCTACGGCATCGAGGGAAAGCTGAATATCGCATTCGAGCCTTTCAAGGGGTGGGTTTTCGACCTGAACGGGTCATATTCCTGGACTCCCTCCATCAACGAGGGTGAAAAGATGTCACCTGCCGACCAGTCTGTAGGCAAACAGCTCCCATACGTCCCCAAGCACTCGGCTTCGCTCACGGGGCGTCTCACGTGGAAGTCATGGAGCTTCCTGTATAAATGGGCTTACTATTCAGAGAGGTTCACCATGTCGAGCAACGACTACACTATCACGGGACACTTACCGAAATACTACATGAGCAACGTATCGCTTGAAAAAGGGCTGAAGTTCAAACCTGTCGATTTACAACTGAAACTGGCTGTGAACAACATCTTCAACGAGGACTATCTTTCAGTCCTGTCACGTCCAATGCCCGGCATCAACTTCGAGTTCTTTGTCGGAATAACCCCGAAGTTCGGAAAGAAGTAATAGAAATACTAAGGCACCCAGTAATATGGGATATTCTTTCTATGCTCAACGATCCATGTTCTAAGTTTGTCTAAACTATCTATGTTGTCGGCGATGACGGCTTCGTAATATTCTACGCCGTGAATTATTTCCTGTTCGGGTGTTTCATATTTTAGTCGAAGAATTGTATTCCGCTGTTCAGTGGTCATGCTTTCGACGATGCGCTTTGCCATGTTTTCAAAGAAACCGTCATAAGTAGAACCTTCTTCGATATGGATGATATCAAATTTCCATATTTCGCCATTCTTAGTTTTGTATTTGACATGCCACGCCATACATAGCTCATCGGTGTGGAGCCCATTGATGCTTGTCATCTCAATAACGCCGGATAATGTCGACATTTTGGCGGCTATTGCAAATGTACTTTCTTCCGTAATATTTTTTGAATAAACATGAAGGTCGATGTCATTGTGGGTAACTAATAGTCCCATTTTGAGTGATCCGATGATATTAACCCGGCATCCGGCATCTTCCCATACTTGTGGAATCCCTGATTCTTCATAAACTTTAAAGGCTTCGGATTGTTTTGCTTCAGCCAACAAATTAATTTCGTATTGATTCATTTTCGGTTAAATTTAATAAATCTACAAAGGTACGGAAATGTTACAGATTGGCAATCTATTATTTAAGTAAAAATGGGACATTTAGAAACATTTCTCATTTTTAAGTTTATCTTTTGTATGTAATGAAAAAAATACTACCTTTGAGACAGAAAAGCAACGCTCTACATTATTGTTGAGAATAGGCTGCTTTCGTTTTTTTATCGAATACCGAATCAAGAATAGAGTAACATTTTATGTGGGATGGATTCAATTTTTTGAAATTGGGGTTGAGTTTTTGAAGATTTGTGTGTCTTATTAGTGTATGATAAACAAAAATGACATAGAACAGCTTTTCAAAGCTCATTATGAACAGATGTTTCGCTTAGCAGTGTCACTCCTTCACGATGAGGATCTTGCGCGCGATATTGTTCATGATGTTTTTGTGTCGCTAATAGAAAGTTCTATTGATTTTGTCGTTTCGGGAGGATATCTTATTAAATCGGTCAGGAATCGTTGCCTGAACTATATCCGTGATTGTGAAATTCATCAGCGGGTTGCCAATCTTCTTTTTATTGAAACAGAAGAATATGACACTGAAATGTTGCCTGATGATGAAACAATCGCGCATATTAACGATTTAATAAAAACAGAGATTCCACCTCGGGCAAGACAAATTATAGAATTGCGATTTTCTGACGGTTTGCAGTTTCGCAAGATTGCAAATATAATGGAAATCAGTGAAACCGCTGTATATCGTCATTTAAGTAATGCCCTTAAAATCATCCGACAAAAACTCAACGAAAATGGACAAATATGACCTTGTTATCGACATTGTAGAGCATCCTGAAAAATATACGGCTGAGCAGCTCAACGAGATATTATCCGATGCAGAGACTAAAGAAATCTACAATCTTCTTTGTAAAACAGATTCAGCCATAGTATCTGACAAGAAAATTGATGTGGACTTAGAGTGGGATGTTTTCTCAAAAAAATATTCGGTAGGTTCGCGTAGTCGATTCTTTTGGTTTGGCAGTCGTGTAGCTTCGATTGTCGTGATTGTTGCTACCTCGTTAGTTGCGGTGGCGGCAGGAATCGTAGTCACGGTCTCGGTAATCGGGCATAAACAGTCGTTTGAAAACGAAGATGTAAATGCCGGACAATCGGTAGTTGAAGTGACAGAAGATATAGATACGATGGTTGTCAAGAATGATACTGTCGGAGTCGTGCGGGTGGAAGTAATATTTGAGAACGAGTCACTTGAGAAAATAATGAGTGTGATTGCATATGCATATAATGTTGAAATACAGTTTGACAATAAGGAAGCAGCGGCACTTCATCTGTACTACAAACTTGATACTTCATTAACGCTCGGTGAGGTTATCGACCAGTTCAACACTTTTGAACAAATACATATTCAACATAAAGGTAAAACACTTAAAATTAACTGAATATGAGAAGTTCTATTGTGCTGATATTGGTGGTGATAACTCATATTTCAGCCTTTGCGAATAAATATAATTATTCGTTTAACAATGCTCCGATTTCTGAAGCTATTGTCAGAATATGTAAAGATAATCCAGAGCTTAATATATCGTTTATTTATAAGGAACTCGACAATTACAAAACTTCGGCAAGCATACAAACCGATGATGTCTATGAGGCTTTGCGAGAGGTGATTGGTTTGAATCCGATTTCAATTATAAGGAGAAATCAAAATTGCTATATAGAGGCATTACAGCATGGACGATTTTGTTATACCGGTCAAACAATCGACAAGGATAGTGAACCGGTTGTAGCAGCAACTGTTTTGATTCTTTCGCCCAAAGATTCAACTGTTTTGACTTATGGTATAACTGATGATATGGGACGGTTTACAATTCCTTGTGATAAACAGGATGTAATTGCCAAATTGTCATGTGTAGGGTATAAAACGACTTATAAAAAGTTTGACTCATTTAATGTTGGTACTATCTTGATGAGTAGTTCACCCATTAAGTTACAGACCGTAAATGTAGAGGCTGAGAATACACTGCTGTTGTCAGATAAAAGCATCTACCGCCCGACACAACGTCAAAAGAATGCCTCTCAAAATGTTGTAGATCTTTTGCGGTTAATGGCAATTCCTCAGATACAGATAAATCCGATCAGTGATGAAGTGACAGATAATGCCGGCAATCCCATTTCTATCTTTATAAATTATCTTGAGGCATCAAAAGAGGAAATGGAGGGTATGCGTATGTCAGATGTTAGATTTGTCGAGTACATTGAATTTCCGACCGACCCTCGATTTCACGGGAAGCTACGTATTATCAATATTATAGTTCAGGAGTATGAATATGGAGGTTATACAAAGTTTACTACAAACGAGAATTTCCTGATAGGTCTTTCCAGCCGTAATAATGTATTCTCAAAATTCTCTTACAAAAAAATGACATACGACTTTTATGCCGGTGCCGACAACTTCAATAACCATATTTTAGGAAGCAATATAAAAGGAATTTATACTCTCAAAGATGCCAATGGGAAGGATTATAATCTTGTCAGAACCCAAACTGTCAAAAGCTCTCATTTTAAAAAGGAGCAATACCCGGTAACTGTTCGTGCGACATATTCATCGGAAAAAATTCAGATACGTAATACAGTAGGTTTTACACATTACGGTACACCTATCGAAGAACAACGTGGCGAACTGACGTATCAAAATAATAGAGATCAAAATTATACTTATTATAGGAACAATCCAAGTAAAAAGAACTCTCTGACATATCAAGGATCGTTCTTTTTCGTGTTACCCAATCAGTTTTCGATTGATTTTTCGCCTCGCTTTAATTATATGCACAATAACGATTATTTTGCATATTCTACAAACTCGACCGACATAGTCAGGAATGCTCGTGAAAATGTATATAATTATGAAGCTTATGCAAATTTGCAAAAGAGAATTGGTCAGAAGCAGACGTTATCGCTCGGAATCGGGGGTGGCGACAATATCAACCGTTTGCAATATTCCGGAACAAATAGCTATTACGATCGTTTTCATAGTGGTAATGCCAGTTGTGGTTTGGGGTATAAATATAATACTAAAAAGATAAGCGTATATGTTAGTGGAGGTATTGGTTGGCTTGGTAGCGATATAAATGGAACGAAAATGAGCGATATAACTCCATTTTCGCATCTAAATATTCGCTATGTGCCTAATAAGAAAAATGCAATATCTGCCTATCTTCAATATGCTACTAACTTCCCGGGTATTAATATGAAAGTCTCTGATATTTTGCGGGAAAATGAGTACATGTATATAACCGGTAATACTTTGCTGAAGAATAATCGACATGTAACATTAAATCTGTCATATAATTGGGCTCCATCTAATAATTTTGGACTAAATGCATTCAGCAATACTTTTGGAATGTTAAACCGTCAAATTATGTCATACGAGCCATATAAAGATGGCAGTGTATTGCTTCGAACGTATATCAATAGCGGTAATTACTTTCAAAGTGAACTTGGGTTTTCGGCAAACTGGAAGTTATTGGATGGTAAATTACAGATTTTTGCGAATCCGAAACAATTCTTTTTCAAATCGACCGGGATATACAATAAATACCATAGTCATTTTTCTATAAAAGCTCAGGCTATATATTATTTAAACAGTATTTACTTTAAAGCAAATTATGAATCGGCAACAATGCAGATGTTTACCGGGTCTCCTCAGCTATATAAAGATAGAAATTTTCACTCTTTTTCAATAGGTTGGGCAAATTCTAACTGGAATGTCCGGGTGATGGCAGTAAACTTTTTTAATAAGGGTCGGAGTTGTGCTAATATCGTTACTGAATCTCCATTATATACAGAGTATAAGGAGAATGTTGGCACAACCGTTCATCCTCGTTTAAATATTACCGCCACATATACTTTCGGCTATGGTAAAAAGTTGAAACGTAACAACGAAGTCGGTGAACAGAAAGGAGCAAATTCCGCTATTATAAAATAAAAAATTAAATATTTTACTTATTTATTTATTTATTTATCGTTGTTTTATAATCCTAAACATAAAAG
>JAIDRE010000054.1 GCA_029061925.1 Muribaculaceae bacterium
GAGCAAACGGTGGGTGGGGAGTATGAGATGAGCTTTCTTGCTAATCTTGAGGTTTTTATGGAGGTCAACACCGCTTTTTTCGAGAGCTTCGGCTTCTTCTTTGAAGAGAACCGGGTCAAGCACTACGCCATTACCGATGATATTGGTTTGACCTTTCTGAAAAATTCCCGATGGAATTGAACGAAGTACGTATTTCTTTCCCTCAAATTCGAGAGTATGACCGGCGTTGGGACCGCCTTGGAAGCGAGCCACCACGTCATAGCGCGGAGTAAGAACGTCAACTACTTTACCTTTCCCTTCATCGCCCCATTGCAGGCCTAAAAGAACGTCTACCTTCATAATGATTGTTTATTTTCCGATTTTATATTTAAAAATGGCATAACCGGTTGGTTATCCGTTTGATTTCTTTATTTTGCGTTGGCAGGTCGAGCAGGTGCCATAGACATAGAGTGTAAAAAATTCGGGTTGAAATGTGCGATAACGTTTCAGCGACAACGCCTTTATCAGCTCGGCATCTTTTACCTCTTTGACTTTACCACATTTACGGCAAACCAGATGATGGTGATTGGTTACCTCTTTTGGAGAAACTTTTTCATATTGAGCGGGTTGACCGTCAAACTGATGTCGTCTGACAAACCCGGCTTCAATCAGCAGCTGGATTGTGTTGTAAAGCGTGGCACGGCTAACTCGATAGCCGTCACGTTCCATAGATTCGCGTAACGATTCAACATAAAAATGGTCTTTCATGCCCAAAACTTTGTCGGCGATAGCAAAGCGTTCGGGCGTTTTACGAAGCCCTCGTTCAATAAGAAACTGAGTAAAAGCCTCGCGCGGACTATTTTTTTGTTTTTGGTCGGTCATTACAGGTCACAAAGTTACTTCAAACAAATGTAATTGTCAACCTTTTATTAAAAAATTTCTCAACATTAAGGTTGATTTTCAATTTTAGCCATGTATAGATGCGATATAAACATTATATTTGCAATCAAAATCAAAAGTAGATAGCATAATGGCAAAAATTATTGTAAAAGATACTGAAGTTACGGTAGTTAAGGTCAATGGAGAAGATTATATCTGTCTCACTGATATGCTTCGTGCTAAGGATGGTGACTTTTTCATAACCGATTGGCTACGTAATCGCAATACTCTCGAATTTTTAGGGCTTTGGGAGAAAGTTTATAATCCTAATTTTAATTATGGCGAATTCGCCATAATTAGAAATCAAGCAGGTCTTAACAGTTTTAAGATAAGCGTCAAGGAGTTCGTCGCACGAACAAATGCTATTTCTTTACAAGCAAAAGCAGGACGATATGGAGGTACATATGCCCATAAAGATATTGCATTTGAGTTTGCAATGTGGATAAGTCCAGAATTCAAGATTTATATTGTGAAAGAGTTTCAACGTCTAAAGTCTGAAGAACAAAAGATGTTGGGTTGGTCGGCAAAGCGAGAATTGTCAAAGATTAACTATCGGATCCACACCGATGCAATCATGCAAAATCTTATTCCGGCTGAGGTTACAAAATCACAGGCAAGCACCATTTATGCCAACGAAGCTGATGTATTGAATGTTGCAATGTTTGGATAAACTGCAAAGCAATGGCGAGATGCAAATCCCGATTTAAAAGGGAATATCCGAGATTATGCATCGGTAAATGAGCTAATATGCCTTTCAAATATGGAAAGTCTAAACGCTGTGTTTATAGAGCATGGAATACCACAACCCGAACGATTAATCAAACTTAATCAAATTGCAATACACCAGATGAGTATATTGGAAAATGATGATAACAAACGAAATTTGTTAAAAGAATAACTGAATAATCAATCTCTACCACTGTATGAAACGTTATTTTTGCCTAATTGCTTTTATTATCGGATTATTCTTTTGTGTGGATATTAATGCACAGAAGAAAATCGAAGATGACATGGAGCATAACCGAATTATGTTTAGCGGTGCAACGACGAGCGACACCTATTTGCTTGAGATGGGCTATCATTATATGTTTTCAAACTATGTCGGTGTGGGTGGTACTTTCGGATTTTGGAAGGTTTCCTCATCCGGTGGTCGTGCTTCGGGCAAAGGTTGGTGGGTTGATGATGATTATAATGACCCATCTAATGTTTATATAAAACCGTCGGTTATACTGAAAAGTCCTCAGCTCAGTATTTTCTCGTTATATGCCGAGCCGAGTATAATGTTGAACGTTCCATACCAAATGGCCTACGTTGAATTAACTGATCAATTCCCACATTGTGAATATGAACGTATCAGTACGAACAAGGGGCAGTGGTTGGCTCTCGAATTGCGTGCCGGAATTTCTGCCGATTTTAGTTCTTTTGGAATAACCCTCGGATATCTAATGTCAAATCTTGATCCTTTCAGCATGTACCGCCACATGTCTTATAACGGAGTGTCTTTTCAAAGTTTCTACCGAAAAAAGTCATTCCGACAGGGTGCATTTATTTCAGCTTCGTTCTATTTCTAAAGTTTTACTTCTTGATGTCAAATCCTTGTTTTTTGAGGTCTTCAAGGATGTTGAAGTGAACCGATTCGTCATAATAGCTGACAATGTGGGCTGCCCAGTCGTTTTCGCTGGTTGAGCCTGAACGAGTGCGGTTGTAATGGCTGACGGTTGTGTCATACTCACGTAACGACTCGAGCAATTCGGTGGTGTCAGTCGGATATGTGTTCTGGAAAATCTGACTTTTGATGGGCTGTTTGGGCTTCATATCTGGGATCTCGCGAGGAACACCAACAGCGAGTCCACACACGATAAACACACCCTTAGGCAGGTTGAGCAGTTTTGCAAATTCGGCAGGCGCGGCAGTTCGGGCATAACCGATTGGACAGGTTCCGAGTCCGCAAGCTTCGGCAGCAGTGATAGCGTTAGTCATTGCCATTGAAGCGTCAATGATTCCGAGAAACAGACCGTCGGCGGTGTCTTCGACACGAGGCATTTCAACGCCTTTAGCCTCAGCGATAAGTCTGATTTTATTGAAGTCGATGCAGAAAAGATAGAAACGGTTACAGGTTTTTATCTGCTTCTGGTTTGTCAGTTCATAGAGTTTTTCTTTAAGCTCCTGGTCAGTGATTTCAATTACAGAATATTGCTGACCGTTGTAGCTTGTCGGTGTATTATGGATAGCATCGTGGATTAGCTCGACTTGTTCGGGAGTGAGCGGTTCACGCTCATAGCGACGTATCGAGCGACGTTGCGTAAGAGTTTCGATTACTGATTTCATATTGTATATTTTGCTTTAAATTTTGGTTGCACTTATATTATTTAAACATCGTGAAAGTCGCTAATGTTCACCTCAGTTATCCCCACTTTTTTAAATTATACACAATAGTTTTGTCACCGTCGGGCGAAGTGTAGGAAAGTTGCATGTGTTTTGACTCCAACTTCAATATATCGAGCACAATCACCGAGTTGGCGGGTAACTTTGACTGGGGAAGGGGTGAATAGAGAGAAGAACCGGGTTGAGGATGAGCGGTGTCGGTGTGACGGTAGTCGAGCACGAGTGTGCCGTTCTCTTCTTTGCAAACTCCAATTGACTGTCCGGCAGACGATTTCATATCAATGATTTCAGATTGAAAGCTCCAGAACATAGTATCGTCATAGCCTGTGTCGCGAACTCCGTTAATGAGAATTTCGGTTACTTTCCACATGCCGAATCGTTTGCCGATATCACCGCCATTATGGGTGCAAGCTGCCAATCCAAACAGCAGTAACAATACAACACAAACTTGAAATATCGTTTTCATTATCAATTATTTTTTGAAGTTAAAAGAGAAGTTGCCACTATAAGCCACTGATACACAAGCACCGGTAAGATTGCCATATAATCTGCCGTGATCAAGTGCAAACTGTCCTTTGACTTTGAGTCCTTGAACACGAGCAGGTGAGTAAACAGCCTCAATCATAAACGATGTATCGGTTCGAGGGGTCAGAGCCGGAGCCCAGTATGTTCCGTATGAAATTCTATATCCACCCATCAGGCGATAATCAATCTCATTTGTAATTGTTCCCTCGACCGCAGCGTGGAAGCCTCTTACGCGATTGTTGTTGAATGTGAGCGAGCCGTCAAGATTGTAGATTGGCTCTTTACTGAACGGCGTGCCAAGCGAAAAGCCATAATTGGCATACGAGTTGTAAAAACCGTTGTTATAGTAGTTGTCAACACCTGTCACATTGTAACCTGTTAAGGTTGTTCCGGGATAGTCATAGCCGTTGTCATTGTAGTTGACGGGACCGCATTGATTAGTGAAGTCGATATATTCGATAACCGCACCTGAAACGATGCCTTTGGTCGGAGCTTTATATTCGATACCCCACAAGCCGTCAAAGCCGTTGAGTTTTGCCATACTCGACCCGTCTTCCCAAAGGTTTTGGTAGTAGGCACTGAACACTGCACCAGATTTTATGCGGTAGTTAAATTTAAAATCCCAGCTTCCGAGCGATTGACCTTCATACCAGCCTTCATAGCCGTTGTCTCGAGGGAAAAAAGCCTGCCAAAATGCTGAAAGGTTTTCGCGATTTTTTGTGAAGCCTGATTGTTTGCCATGATAATAATAGTAGGTCTCGCCACCAAACAAGCATGCGACCTGTACGCCAACTACAGCCCAAAACGGTTTGGTAGGTTTTGTACGCAGGTATCCATATTTATAATGGTAGATTGTTCCGAGATTGAAGCTGCCACTATAGTAGGTGGAATGATCTTTCAGAAAGTTATTCTGGACAAACTTTCCGTATGTCATTTCTCCGGCTATCTGTAGCCAACCATTGGTAAACGGGATGTTTTGAAAGTCAAGGAATCCGGCACGGACTTGGGGTATGGGGCGGGCGTTCCCACTATGCATAACATCACCGCTTGACAGGGAGTTGTTAACGAAAACAGAACCACGTTCCTTCATTCCTATCGAGAGGAACAGACAGCGATATTTAATCTCGCCGTAGAGTTGTTGCAACCAGATTGGAGCCGGACGCTGGGGATTCTTAACCCAGCCTTCATCGATGAGGTAGCGGTCATAATCAGCCTTAGAGGTGATGCCGGTAATGAATTGAGCGCCAAATCCATAAGAGAAACGTTTCTCAGTCTCCATCGGTCTGAATATCCCACCTTTTAATAAAGCGCCTTTGCTTTGAGAAAGTATGCCGTGATTGAGCGCTGACATATAGTATGGAGCAAGGCTGTGGCTTCCGGCATTAAAGATTAATTCGGCTTCTCCGTTAAGTTTATATTGAGCAAAACTGTTGGCAGATGTCATTAAACCGATTGTTGCCAACGATAATTTAATAATGTGATTCAGTTTCATTGAGCGTTGGTTTGTAGTTCATCACCGGGGTGATATGAACAGATGTGACGCTGTTTCTTCTCCTCAAAAATATCAGATATTTTGATGAGGATTCCACTCTCTTCAACGTTCCCGAACAGGTCGTTAATGGCAGTACCAAACATTTTCATTGTCGGCGACAGGCTCATGTAGGCATTAACCAATGGCGGAATCGTAAAGCCATATTCGCGGATGCGTGAATTTAAGATTTTATAGTCATCGGCATAAGCTTCGCCGTTGAAAACCTCCTTCATCTTGTTGAGATCAGCCTGAGTCTGAAGAGGTGTAATCGGAGTAACAAGTTTCTCGTGATCAGGGAAATACTTAGAGATGAAGTATAGAATCATGTCGCGGCAATCGGTGTTATATTCAGGATACATAGTCACCTTGCCGAACAGATATTTTATCTCTGGATTATCAACTGTCAAGGCTCCGAGTCCGTCCCAGAGGTTGTCGAGGGCAAATATCGCTTTGGAGCCTTGGCGTGATGATTGAAAGCCCACTCTGACAAATGATCTTCCGAGCTCGATTGTATAGGGGAGATAGTCGTTGATGAATTTGTCAGAGAATTTAAACATATGAGATGTTGCAATACGGGGAATGCCATTCTCAACTTTTATATCTTTCCCGAGAATAAAACGGTAGCCCCCGAGAATCATGTCGTTTTCGGGGTCCCAGACAATCAGTTGGCGGCAGGGTGGTGTCATTGTGTCAAATTCGTCAATGTCACAATCTTTACCTGTACCGCCTCCGCTCGAACGGAATGCTTCTTCACGAAGTCGTCCGATTTCGCGCATTGTGTTGGGAGCAGAAAACGCATCTACAATATAAATCTCATTACGTCCTCGGTTTGTCCTTCTCAAAAATTTGTCGGCAGTCAGTTCCGCCTTTATCAAGTCGGTGTCTATCGGGGATATTATAGGCTGATTCATTTGCGATATGAATAGTTCAGTTAACAAAAAACGTTGGTCAACGATTCATTTCGGGATGTTTGTTGGGACTCAAGCTATAGACAAGTTTTCGTATCTCGGTTGCCACTTCATCGGCACTCCCTTTTTTGAGCACCTCAATTGACAATGGTTCACCAAAATATATGTCAAAGGTCTTGCCTCGGCTTTTAAACACTTCTGACGGTAATAAAACCATCTCGGCGTTAAATTTCAAACCCGAAAGAGCGCGGAGACGTGCAAAGTTATAAAAAAAAGATGAATTTTCACCCTTAAAATAGACAGGAATGACAATTCGGTCGTGTTCGATTGATTTTTTCACAAACATTTTGTGCCATTTCAGGTCGGCAATCAGTCCGTCTTTGCCGCGTCGCGAGCAGAGTCCGGCAGGGAAAACGAGCATTGGCGAGTCTCCGGCAAAGGCATCGTCAATCACACGACTGCTTTTGCGAGATTGTGCGCCAAGTTTGTTTACGGGTAAAAAAACGTTATTGAGAGGTTCGATTGCCGTTAGCAGGTCATTGACAACAAATTGTGGCTGGTATCCGTGATAACGACGGCACGCATAGTCAATCAAAATCATTCCGTCGAGTCCGCCGAGCGGGTGGTTTGATACGAATGTCACGCGAGGCGTTAACGGTATATTTTCTTCGTTGTGAAAAACAGGTTTGACATCGAGCGATTCTATCACACCACGACAAAAATCACCACCGGTTTTATCGCCGTTCTCAATCAAAAGTTTGTTGAGCTCATCCTGACAGATGACTCGTTTGAGCCACGACACAACAAAGCGCGGAATGTAGCGGTTGGCTTTCCCGGCTTTTGCAGCAAGAACTTTGTCAAGGTCAATCTGCATCACCTTGTTTGATGATTGGTTTATCTCTTTATCGCTCATGCTTTCAATTCAATTTTACCCGGAGCGGTCATTATTTTAAAAATGAGATTGTCAAACAGGTCGTATGTATCCATACGGCTTCCGATACCTTTTGAATTGGTGTCAAAACGTCTCAGCTCTGAAATGACTTCAATTGTCTGCCATGCTGAGTAGCTGCGCATAGCGTTTTTGATGTCAATCAGTTGATAAGGGCTTCTGAATCCAAACATTGCCATCAGCGTGCGGTCAGACTTGTCTTTGGCGTAAAAGGCGGCGAGTAGGTTTGAAAACAGATTGAAAATCAACGGAACAGCCTGAAACGGTGACGCATTTTTAGGATTGCTCCTGAAGTATTTTGAGATTGTCATCGCCTTGGCATAGTTGCGGTTAGCGATGGCATTTATCAATTCAAAGTTATTGTAGTCTTTGCTGATGCCGATGTTCTGTTCAATCGCTTCGGGTGTGATAACCGCCCCGGCAGGTAGTGCAATAGTCAGCTTTTCAATCTCGTTATAGAGACGCGACAGGTCGGTTCCGACATAGTCGCGTAACATCTCAAGTGCCTTAGGCTCAATCGAGAGATTATTCTCTTTAAGCATCTCCAAAATTACGGGCCCGACTGTTTTGTCGGTGAGACGTTTCGACTCGAAGACGATTGAGTTGCTTTTTTTGAGGGCTGCAGTCAGGTCTTTGCCTTTTGCTTCGGCTCCTCGATATGCGATTACAAAAATTGTGGTATCACTCGGTTCGGCTATGTATTTTGAGATAGCATTTAAAAATGTGGCACCTCCCGACTGCGCCTCTTTCAGTATAACAATCTGACGGTCAACCATTATTGGGTATCGGCGGCAGACATCCATAACAGTATCTGGATCGGTCTCAGGACCATAGAGCACTGTCAAATTGAAATCTCTATCATCTTCGGGCAATAGATTTTCAAACATTTCGACAAGGCGGTCGATATAATAACCCTCCTCGCCGTGAAGCAAATAGACATCGGCAAGGTCTCGTTTATCTTTGAGCTGCTTGGTTAGCGAACTGAATGTTATTACATCTGCCATAATCAGTCGTTGTTATTGGATTTTAGCACGCTGAGGTCGCGACGTTCAAAAGCGTCAATAAAGCTTTCAGGAGTCGCATTGTATATTTTGACACCTTTGGGTGTGATATAGTCGAGGATGGTGTGATATGCCTTGAATGCGGTATAATAGCTGTGGGCAACCTCGTGGAGTTTTACGTTGGCAAACAGGTCGCGCTTTCGTCCCAATTCTTTGTTTGAGTCTTTATAGAAATGAGTTTGAATTGAAACGACATGGTTCTCCTCGTCAACGCTAATCGACTTCATCCATGAATGGTCGGCGCCGACAAGGTATATCTCGTTGTAGCCCAACCATATCGCTGCCATTATTGATGGAATTAGCACGTTGCGCGGGCGTGGCATAGCCATTCGACTGTTAAACAGCAAGTGTTTGAGCGAAAGTGCACCATCAACTCCAACCATATTGAATCGCTCAATCGTGATGTTGGGATTTGAGATCTTGACAGGAGCTTTAACCGGCACAAGAAGAGTCATTTGCCAATCAACTTTGTTGAGATTTTCATATAGCGAAATCATGTTTTCGGCATCTGAGTTCTCAAAGAATAAAGGGTCGGCAAGTGTATAATATCGAGGCTTGATTTGAAAAAATTCGGGGGAATTGGCAGCGAAATTGACAGCTAATGTATCGTTTTGGCAAAGTATGTCGAGATGTTTGTCGATGGTCTCTCTTAATGAAGGGCCGTTTCCCATGATAATTAACGGCTTGTTCTGTTTCTGAGCTTTAATTCGTCCGGCAGGACGCGACAAAAGAACCACTTTTATCAAGGCGGTTATCGTGTCGGCTACATTTTGTAGCGGGGTAACGGTTGAATCAGAGTGACGTTTCATCATAGACATGGGTTTTCAAATAATTGACCGTATCAACCGGCTTAAAATCAAATTTTGACGAAAATTGTTCCGCTGAATAGGTCAGCGTTGTTGTTTTGAAACGGTACATTTCAGTGGCATAGTTAAAGCCTAAAAATGACAGCAGGCGAGCAAGACGACGTGCGTTTTTGTTAGTCGTTGTCATCACTCGTTTACCAATTCGGTAGCTTATGCCGTCGGCAAGTTGTGCAACGGTCGGGTTGACACGGTCGTTAATATTATAGATTCCTTGACAACCGGCTGAAAGCGCGATTGCAGGTCCGACATCTGAAGCATGAATAACCGAAACATGGGTGTCGTTGTCTTTGATTGTAGTGTATGTGCCACGGCTGATAGCGTTTGCCATATTGCGCAAGATGCCGGTCATTCCGGTGCCTACTGTCAGGCAGGGCAGACGCAGAATTGTCAATGGAATTTGTGATACACCGTCAGTCACAATCTGTTCGGCTAAAGCAACTTGGCTATCGGCTTTGAGTGGGGCAAATTCATTGATGTTTTCGCCGGTCTCGACGTTATATATAGTTGCATTTGATAGCATTACAATTGCTGCCGGCTTGACGCGTTCAACCACTTTCAAAAAGTCTTCGGCTTTGTGAGCAGTTGGCTCATCGCTACTCCAGACCAGAAGTCCACCTGTTTTGAAGGGTTGGTTTTCAATATCGACAATCTCTATGAAATTATCGGGATCGTCAACACACCCTTTTAGATAATGTGTAACGAAATTTCCGATATAATTGTCAAAATCAAATAAAGTAATTCTGTCAAACTTCTTCATTTCAGTGGGTTGAGATGCTGTCGGCTCATGACGCAAGTTATAGTTGTTGCGCATCTGCTCAAATTTTTCCGGTTCAGCTTTGAGTGAGACTGTATCTTTTGCCGGATTATAGGTTTTGGTAATCATATTTGCTGTAACCGTCTCAGGGATGGCAGGAATTGACTTGAGTGAGTCGGGAATCTGTGGTTTAATGTCAAAATGTTTTGCAACGGCATTAATCACACCGAGTGTTGCACGTCGTTTCCCGGCGTCGGAATATCCTGCAATATGAGGAGTTGCAATTATAGCGCGTTGAAGCAGTCGGCGGTCGATGTCGGGCTCGTTTTCCCAACAGTCAATGACCGCAGTCGAAATTTTATGGTTATCAAGTGCCTCGATTATCGCGTCGGTGTCGGTTATCGGACCGCGAGCCGAGTTGATGATGATAGGGTACTTTTGCAACGAGTCAAAAAAGCTACGGTCTGCTAAATGGTAGGTCGGGAAATCGCCTGTGCGGGTCATTGGTGTGTGAAATGAGATGACATCAGCTTGGCTGGCGATTGTGTCAAGGTCAACAAAACCGGCATCGCCTTCGGCTTTGGTACGTGGAGGATCATTGAGTAATACATTCATACCCAGTCCTTTTGCCCAACGAGCCAATATTTTCCCGACATGTCCGACTCCTACGATCCCAAGAGTCAAGTCATTGACATTACCCTCTTGAAGTGATATAATCGAACTTAAAACATATTGAGCGACCGCCGGTGCATTGCATCCGGCAACATTGGCAACCTCAATATTGTTTTTAGCGCAATATTCGAGGTCGATGTGATCGGTGCCGATTGTGGCTGTCGCTACCAATTTCACATTTGAGCCGTCGAGAAGCGCACTGTTACATTTGTTGCGTGTTCTGACAATCAGTGCATCTGCATCAGCAACGGTTGCTGCCGTGATTTTGTCGGCAGGGAGATATTGTACCTCGCAAAATGGTTCAAACACACCATTAATATAAGGTACATGATTTTCAATGACTATTTTCTTTAGTATCCCAGATTCCATGCGTAAATTATCAGATAAACGAGTATAACAATCAACACTCCGATAAACGAACGGAATGAGTGTCGGACTGACTGTGTGGCATAAAAGTGACCTGCCTGGTAGGCTACAAGCCAGTTCAGAAACGGGAGGTAGTTATATATATTATTGTAGTCGGCACAGGTCAATAACATTGTGTAGATCATCTCCAATGTCAATATGGCGTTTGCCGCCTTGATTCGGGAGTTGTATGACAACACTCTGATGAAGTTAAGGCACAGGAACAAAATACCGCCTATGATTGTCAAACCGGCTGTGAACAGCAAACTTACAACATCGCCACCTTCGTAGAGCGTGAACATGCTCGTAAATTCAGGTAATTCAAAGTCGGTGAACGAGATGAGGTTGAAGCCAACTAAAATCCAGATCGGGGTGATAAGTCCGAGAATGCCGGCTAAAATATTTCGCAGGTCAAAAATTTTCATTTGCCACATTCCGAGCAATAGAACTGGGATATATAGCAAAAGCGAATATTGGGCTAAACTGCCGAGTGTCAGGAGGAAAAATGCGAGAAATACTCGTGGGGTGTTCCACGGACACTTGTAATTTGACAGTAACAGAATAGTAATTGCAATCATAACGACCGCAGTCAGTGTTCCACCGTAGAAGTGGGCGAGTACGCTCGGCGTGGCAGCCTGAAACAGCAAGAAGAATGATGCAAACAACGATGAAAGCGACTTCATCGGGTTGTATTCCTTGCTGAGAATCACCGACATTATCGCAATGAGTCCGACAAGCAGCATGTTGACTCCAAACGAAATCATATCGTTTGAAATCCACAGTTCAGGCGATGCCGTGGCAATTGCCGTGTCGCCCGTGATAGCCGGAGCCTGGTTTTGCTCGATTGCTCCCCACGTAGCCATAGCAGCCACGATATACATGACAAACACGGCTGTGCGTGAGTGGATAATGTGGGTAACAGTAATTTTAGCCATTGGCTACAATCTTATTTTTCAAGTTTTTCGAGGTCACGACCGATGTCACGTCTGAAGTTGATTCCCTCAAACTTGATTTTTTCGAGTGAACGGTAACTTTTTTGAAGAGCGTCATCGATTGAGTTGCCGAGAGAGCTAACTGCCAAAACACGTCCGCCCGAGGTCAAGATCAGCTGACCGTCTTTCTTGGTTCCGGCATGGAAAACGGTTGATTCGGTTACCTGGTCGAGTCCTGTAATTTCTTTGCCTTTTTCATAGCTGCCGGGATAGCCTTTGCTGACAGCCATGACGGTCACCGCTGTTTTCGGATTTATTTTGAGTTTTTTGTCGCCGAGGTTACCTTTTGCGGCAGCTTCCATCAGGTCAATGAGGTCTGAGTCGATGCGTAACATAACAACCTCGGTTTCGGGGTCGCCCATTCTGACGTTGTATTCGATAACCATCGGTTCTCCTTCAACGTTGATGAGTCCGAGGAAAATAAATCCGCGATAAACGATGCCACGGTCTGAAAGTCCTTTGATTGTCGGTTTGATGATGCGCTCTTCAACCTTTTTCATGAACTCATCGTTGGCAAAGATTACGGGCGAAACCGCACCCATTCCGCCGGTGTTGGGACCGGTATCGCCTTCGCCGATGCGTTTGTAGTCTTTGGCTACGGGGAGTATGCGATAACCGCCGTTTCCGTCGGTCAATATGAATACCGAACATTCGATACCGCTCAAAAATTCTTCGATGACAACGGTTGCCGATGATTTGCCAAACATTCCGCCAAGCATTTCTTCGAGCGAACGACAGGCTTCATCAAGATTGTCAATGATCAATACACCTTTTCCGGCTGCAAGTCCATCAGCTTTAAGTACATACGGAGCTTTAAGCGTAGCGAGGAATTTTTTACCTTCCTCAACGGTCTCGACTGTAAAGCTTTGGTAGCGAGCAGTTGGGATTTTGTTTTCAACCATGAACTGTTTGGCAAAATCTTTACTGCCTTCGAGGGCGGCTCCGGCTTTTGACGGACCAACCACGAGTAATCCCGGTTTGTTGGCAAACTCCTCATAGATACCGGCTACAAGCGGGTCTTCGTTGCCGACAACAATCATGTCGATTGATTTTTCAGCGACAAATTTATTGATGGTATCGAAATCGAGCGGAGAGATGGCTACATTTTCGCCATAAAGGTTTGTGCCGCCGTTACCGGGGGCGATGTAAAGTTTTTTCAATCGGGGACTTTGAGCAATTTTCCATGCAAGAGCCGATTCGCGACCACCCGAACCGAGTAGTAATATATTGAGTTTATCCATTTGAAATGCTGTATTTTATAGTGTTAACGTGATTTATCAATCTTTTTTCTTTTTCCATCCGCGGCTTCTCATAACCGGACCATCTGTTGGGGGAAGTGATGGTTTTTTGAACGAAATTGATTTGAGAGCAAACTCGCTGCGACGTGATGCCAACGGATTGTCGTCGCTGAAACGTTCTTCGCGGTCAAATTTTTCCTGACGATCTCGGTTGAAGCGACCCGGTTTGTCATTTCGGCGGTCGGGACGACGTTCAAAGTCGTCTTTGCGATGTACATGTTTTTTGCCGAATGATGGGCGGTCGTGCTTGCTGTCAAAATCGTCATCGTCAAAGCGACGGCGTTCTTTTTTGAACGGTTTACCTTTCTTATCATCACCGCGACGTCCGCCAAATCCGTCACGACGGGCTTCATCAGCCCACTGGCGGTCGCTTTTGAATTTCTTTTTGTTTTCTTTGCGTGCATGACGGTTGTCGTCATTATCTTCGCGAAGTTTGCCCCCCTCTTTTTTGAATGACTTCATGTCTCCTTCAAAGATGATATATTCGCGCAATTCGCATTCAAGCTGACCGTTATAAAGAGGAATTTTGATAGATGGCGCAAGTCCGATTGCATCGAAATATTCGCGGTTGTAACCGATTATCCAGGCATGATAGCCTTTGAACACGTTTTTAAGCTTGCTGCCGATGAGTTTGTAGAGACCTTCCATATCGTCGGTCTTGATGCGCTCACCGTATGGCGGATTGGTGACGAGTACGCCATCTTCGGGAGCCTCAGTCCAATGGCTCAATGGTTTAACTTCTACATCAATCATCTCAGAGAGACCGGCACTCTTGATATTTCTTGTTGCAATCTCAACAGCCGCAGGCGACATGTCGGCACCGATAATCGGGTAATTGACAGTGCGTTCCTGTGAATCATCGTTATAAAGTTCTTCAAACAGTTCGCTGTCAAAATCAGCCCACTGTTCAAATGCGAAATTCTTGCGATAGACACCGGGATTGATGTTTGCAGCAATCATAGCAGCCTCAACAAGGAAAGTTCCTGAACCACACATCGGGTCAACAAACGGGCTGTCGCCACGCCATCCCGACAGAAGAATAATACCGGCTGCAAGCACTTCGTTAATAGGGGCTTCGGTTTGAGCGACACGCCAACCGCGTTTGTGGAGCGATTCGCCCGACGAGTCGAGTGAGAGTGTCACACGGTTGTCGGTGATGTGAACGTTGATGATTGCATCAGCATTTTCAAGACGAACGCCTGGACGTTTGCCTGCACCATAACGGTCGGTAAACCAGTCGGCTATGGCATCCTTTACTCGATAGGTCACAAAACGTGAGTGAGTAAAGTCATCGCTGTTGACAACGGCATCAATCGAGAATGTTTTGTCGATCGACAACAGCGATCCCCAGTCAAATTCCTTTACCAATTCATAAAGGGTGTCGGGGTCTGACGCTGTAAATTTATAGAAAGGTTTGAGTATTCGTAGGGCAGTACGGCAGCACAGATTGGCTTTGTACAACATGGCAAGGTCGCCTTCAAATGAAACCATTCGGCGTCCCGGCTCAACTTTTTCTGCGCCAAGATTGCGCAATTCTTCAGCCAAAACTTCTTCAAGACCGGCAAAGGTCTTGGCTACCATTTCAAACTTTTGTTTTTCCATTATTCAATTGGATATTATATATAT
>JAIDRE010000055.1 GCA_029061925.1 Muribaculaceae bacterium
CTGCTTCAGTAGCTCAGTTGGTTAGAGCACCTGACTGTTAATCAGGGGGTCGTTGGTTCAAGCCCATCCTGAAGCGCCCAAAAGCCTTCGCTTGACGCGAGGGCTTTTTTATTTCCAAGAGTGGGCGAATTTGTCGTTCTTTATCGAATTTTTGTTAAATTTTCACAAGAAATAAATTTAGTGCGTCTGTTGCCCCTTTTATTTTAATAGGAATTAGTAAATTTGCCACCGAAATGTATAACAACTTGACTATAGATTGTGGAAACACAGCTATCAAGGCTGTAATCTGGGAGGGTAAACGTGCCGTCTGGCGCCATACTTTCCAAGAGTTTTCGCATACCGATGCCCAAGCTATAGTTGACCGTTATGCTCCTAAAAATGCTATCGGATGCTCGGTCGCCGACCCGAATCATCCTCTCCGCCAAATACTTATCGACACTTTCGGTAACGATAATGTTCTTTGGTTGTCAAACTCAACGCCAATGCCAATCACGATTGGCTATGGCACACCCGACACTCTCGGTGTTGACCGAATCGCGGCAGTTGCAGGTGCGGTTGCCCTTTGTCCGGGTAAAAATATGCTTGTGGTTGACATCGGTACAGCCGCGACTTATGATGTAGTGACTGAAAACGGAGAGTTTATCGGCGGAAATATCGCTCCGGGAGTTGGCATGAGACTAAAAGCTCTGCACCAGTTCACGGCTCGACTTCCAATGGTTGACAGCAACGGCGAGACTCCCCTGTTTGGCAGCTCGACCGAAACCGCAATGAGAGCAGGAGCAATCAACGGTATTGTTGCCGAAATTATGTATTATTACTCGAAACTTCCCGATGGAACACGCCTGATTATCACAGGCGGATGGGGCAATGAAATTGCAGAACTTCTCCCCATTAAAGCAATCGTAAAACCTTGCCTTGTTTCTATCGGACTTAACAGCATATTAATGTATAATGAAACAAAATAAAATCTTTGCCGCAGTTGCGCTCATCTTGGCTATCTCGGCATTCCAACTTTCAGCCCAGGATATTCTGTCGCCTTACTCTCGTTTTGGTTACGGAAATCTTCGTGATCAATCGACCGCAGCCCAACGTTCAATGGGTGGTGTCGGATATGCTATGCAGTCAGGACGTCAGACCAATGCGATGAACCCTGCTTCATACGCTGCTATAGACTCGCTGACCTTCCTTTTTGATATGGGCGTAGATCTCACATATTTTACCGGTAGAGACGGCTCGAACAAAGCCAGTGACTGGGGTGGAGGTCTGGATTATATCACTCTTCAGTTCCCTGTCGGAAAAATCATGGGTGCGTCAATCGGTCTTGTACCTTTCTCTACCACAGGATATTCATTCGGCGACAAGATAACCAACGGTGCTTACTCTTATCAGGGCGAAGGTGGAATCAACCTTCTTTATGGTGGTGTAGCAATCCGTCCCTATATCCCAGGACTTTCAATCGGTGCTAATGTCGGCTATCTTTTCGGTACTACCCGCAACGACAACTACACGATTGTCGATAACGGCTCATCGGCTATTTTTGAACGTGTAGTTGAAGTTCGCGACTACTATCTGTCACTCGGTCTGCAATATAACCTCAAAATTGCGCGAGACAAGCGCTTTATTCTTGGTGCGACTTTCGCACCCGGCAAAGACCTCCGAGGCAAAACCTACGGTATCAAATACGATGTAAATGCCGAGGCATCATCGCCCGACACCACTCAGGTGATGAAACTTCAAAAAAACTACACACTGCCCCACACCATTGGTGCCGGTATCAGTTTCAACATCGACAACCGTCTTTCGGTTGAAGCCGACTACACCTATCAGCCGTGGAAAGATGTAAAATTTACTCCACTTGAGGGCTTTGAGGGTTCACGCTTTGACGACCGATGGAAAATTGCCGTAGGTGCTGAATATATACCCAACTTCCGTGGGAACTGGATTCAGCGTGTGCGTTATCGTCTTGGTCTGTATCACGACCGTGATTATATTAAAGTCGGCACTAACAACGTTAAGAAACAAGGTATTACTCTCGGTTTCGGGCTTCCGGCTCCGGCTTCAAAATGCCTTGTAAATCTTGGATTGGAATACTGCCGTCGCCAGGCCTATCCCAATCCGTTGGTTAAAGAAGACTACCTCTATATCACACTCGGTATTAACTTTAACGAACTCTGGTTCTGGCAGAACCGTCTGCGCTAATCAATAAAGATGAGTGAGACACGGATGTGTTCGCGGTCAAAGGCAATGATGATATTGCCATTAATAGCAGTTATCATAATGATGGCTGCAATGACTACCTCATGCCGGGAAAAAGTTAAGCCGGGAATGATAATCCTTGAAGATGTCGATAAAATGCCGACGATGCTCACCCGTGATGTATCGACCCTCATCTCTGACTCGGGCTATACACGCTATCATATCATCGCTCCGCTTTGGCTTATGTTTGACAACCAGCGCGACCCTCAGTGGAAGTTTCCTGAAGGTCTCGATATGGAGAAATATGACAATAATATGAAGGTTGATGCCACAATAGCCTGTGACTCAGCCGTATATTTTAGTCAGAAAAAGATATGGCGTCTTGACGGAAACGTGAGGATGCGCAACACTGCCGGTGACAAATTTTTAACACAGCAAATATTTTGGGATCAGAGCAAGCACTCGGTTTACTCTGATTCATTTATTCATATCGAACGTTCAAACCGCATTATCGAGGGGTATGGTTTCACTTCAAATGAACAGATGACAAACTACACCGTCAACCATCCGTCGGGGATCTTCCCCGTGCCCGAACGCAAAAACGGAAGCGAGGCCACCAACTCCACTGCGCCACAGAGTGATACAATTCAATCAGAAGTAAAAAAATGACCGGATATTTATTAATTATAATAACACTGATTTTTTCAGCTATTTTCTCTGGTGTTGAAATGGCTTTTGTGACTGGTGACCGCGTCAGAGTCGAACTTGACATCAAACGTGGGGGCACGGTTTCACGAATTCTAAACATTTTCTACAACAATCCGGCATTTTTTATTTCGACAATTCTTGTCGGCAACAATATTGCACTGGTTATTTATGGACAAGAAGCCGCTAATGTTATAAATGGGTGGGAATGGGTTAAAAATCATATTTCAAGCGAAGCCCTGATTCTTATTTTTTCATCGCTGATTTCGACCGGTGTAATCCTCATTTCAGGCGAGTTTATTCCGAAAACAATTTTCAGTATCAACCCCAACACTTCACTGAAGTTTTTCTCGATTCCGATATTTGTCATTTACATTATTTTGTACCCGATATCAATGTTTACAACATGGATATCAAAAACATTAATGAAGATTTTCGGCATCAAAGACACCGAAAGTTCGCTTGGCTATCTGTCAGTCGGCGACCTCAACCAATACCTTGAACGTTCAATCGATCAGAATGTTAACTCTCAAGATGAGATTGAAAACGAAGTCAAGATATTCCATAACGCTCTCGACTTTTCACAGATTCATCTACGCGACTGCATGATTCCGCGTAACGAAATCGTTGCTGTCGATGTTGATAACACAACCGAGCAACAGCTCAGCGACTTATTCACAAAATCAGGTCGTTCAAAAATCATTGTCTATAAAGAAGATATCGACAATATCTTAGGATATATCCACGTTTCGGAACTTTTCCACCGTGACAAATCGTGGAAAGACAACATCAAGGAGGTAATCTATGCCCCCGAGACGCTCAAAGCCAACAAAATGATGAAACGTCTTCTTGCCGAGAAACGTTCAATCGCCATCATCGTTGATGAGTTTGGGGGAACAGCTGGAATGGTAACCCTCGAAGACCTTGTTGAAGAGATATTTGGCGATATTCAGGATGAACATGATCACGCCCGCATCATCCAACGTCAAATCGAACCGAACACCTATGAGTTTTCAGGTCGTATTGAAATCGAATATCTTAACGAAACATATCCGTTCGACATCCCCGAAGACGATGATTACCAGACTCTTGCCGGATATATTCTTCATTCTCTCGGAACTATTCCCGAGCAGGGCGAAGAAATTGTTTTGGGCGACCTAACCTTTGAGGTTATGAAGAAAACTGAAACGCGACTTGAGCTAATCAAGGTAACCATCCACGAACACAAGAGCGAATAACATAAAAAATCAACTGTCATTAACACTTTTTGACGGTTGATTTTTTTACTTTTCACATATTTATAGGTCTTAACAGAGTAGTCCTTTGCTACATCCAATCATCACGCATTATCAATTCAATATTTACCCCAATGATACGTCGAGTATTTCTACTATTCATCCTACAATTACTCTGTGCTACAACAATCCACGCTTATAACATATCAGGCTCAATCGTTGACCAGACCGATGAACCTATGCCCGAAGCTGGTGTACGCATCCTGTCGGCAAAAGACAGCTCATACGTTAAAGGCGGTGCTGCAAATATGGATGGTATATTCTCTATCACCGGACTCCGTTCAGGAAAATATATCATCGAATATACATACATAGGATACAAACGCAAATTGACCAACGTAGAAATCAAAAACGCATCGGTCAATGTTGGTAAAATCATACTCGAAGAATCATCAATCACTCTGAAAGAAGCTGTTGTAACGGCAGTTAAGACTCCTATTACCGTTAAAGAAGACACAATCGAGTTTAATGCCGATTCATATAAGACTCAACCCAATGCTGTAATCGAAGACCTTTTGAAACGTTTACCGGGCGTTGAAGTCGATACCGATGGTAAAATCACATCTAATGGTAAAGAGGTTACGAAGATTCTTGTCGATGGTAAAGAATTCTTTAGCGATGACCCCAAAGTAGCATCTAAAAATCTGCCCGTCAACATGATTGATAAGCTCCAGGTGGTTGACCGCAAGAGCGATCTTGCACGTTTGACCGGTGTTGATGACGGCGAGGATGAGACTGTCATTAACCTTACAGTCAAAAAAGGTATGAAAAACGGTTGGTTTGGTACGGTCGAAGGTGGCTACGGTACCGACTCTCGTTATCAGGCAGCCTTTAACATCAACCGTTTTTGGAATGATAACCAAATTACATTTCTTGGCGGAGCCAACAACACAAATGACATGGGCTTTACTGATGGCAACGGCAACCGTTTCCGTCGATTTGGTGGTGACCGTGGTATCAATACGTCTCAAACCTTTGGTGTGAACTTCAATGTCGGTAATAAAGAAATATTCCGTGTTGGCGGTAACGTAAGATATGCCCACTCAAGCCGCGATAATTATACTCGCCGTGAACGTCAATATCTCTTCAAAGACTCAATTCCAACCGAATCATCGCTTACCCAGGCATATGACAAAGGTCACAACTTTAACACCGACTTCCGCATCGAATGGAAGCCCGACTCTTTTAACACCTTTGACTTCCGTCCGCGATTCAGCTACAATGTAAATGATTCAGAAAGCCGTGGTGAGTCATTGAACCGTGCTGGCAACGCTCGTCGCGATTCTGTGACACAATCAATCAACAACTCTGATTCTCATGGTAAATCATACGAATTCGGCGGTAATCTCATCTACAGCCATAATTTTAAACGTCACCGCGGACGTTCATTCTCTGTTCAGGTAAACTACAGCATGTCAAACACTCGTGAAGACGAAAATACTTATTCATGGAACAAATTCTTCCTTCTCGACTCCATTTCGCTATGGGATCAATATCTTGACAGCCACACTTGGTCAAATGCTATTAACGCCCGCGTAACCTGGTCGGAGCCACTTGGTAACGTTAAGAACGGCAACTTCCTTACATTTGCCTATCGTATGAATTATCGTTGGAACAACTCAGACAAAAAAGTATATGATCATCCCATTGACTATACCGACCCGATGAGTCCGATAATCAACCCCGATGCTCTCATATTCAATGATTCATTGAGCAACGAGTTCCGTAACGATTATTTCACACAAAACATCAGTATCGGATATAAAAAAGTATCAAAAGACTTCTTCCTTGACGCCGGTTTGGCATTTGTACCGTCAATGTCAAAGAGCATCAATGTTCTCGACGACCGACGGACAATTCCCGAACGATGGGTATGGAACTATGCGCCCTACGCCCGCATGCGATACAAAATGTCAAAATCGCGCTCTATGATGGTTAACTATCGCGGTCGCAGCTCTCAGCCTTCAATGACCCAGTTGCAACCCGTACCCGACTATTCCGATCCCTTGCGAGTTGTAATCGGTAATCCTAACCTTGACCCGACATTCACCCACAACGTCGAATTCCGTTTTCAAGACTTCAATCAAGAGGCTCAAAGATCAATTATGTTGATGGCAAACGTATCGGCGACACAAAATTCGATTGTATCAAACACTGTCACCGATGCTACGACATCTGGTCAGGTAACAACTTATGAAAACGTCAACGGCGTTTGGAGTGCTCGTTTGATGAATATGATTTCACTCCCGTTCAAACGCCGCACATGGACATTCAACAACATGATGTTCCTCAACTTTAACCAGCAAATCGGTTTTACAAACGGCATGCGCAATCGCTCTCGCTCGGTTATGTGGAATGAATCGTTTGGCATTGCATTCCGTCCCGACAATCTCGAATTGGAATTGCGTCCGTTCTACCGTCTGCAAACCTCAGCCAACACCGTAGCGACAAACAACCAGATGGTACACAACTATGGCGGACGTTTCAACGGAACATATTACACTCCATGGAACATCGTATTGTCAACTGATTTGAACTACACTCAAACAAGCGGATATTCAACAGGTTTCAACACCAAGTCATGGATGTGGAATGCGACAATCGCTTACCAATTCCTCCGCGACAAATCGGCAACATTCTCGGTTAAGGCATACGACTTGTTACGACAGCAAAACAGCACAGCTCGTACATACAACTACCGCTATACCGAAGATACCGAATACAACACCCTTTCGCGTTATTTCATGTTTACCCTCACCTACAAATTCAACACATTTGGTAAAGGTAATCAACCACGAGGTCGCCAAATGGGTCCCGGTGGACCGGGCGGACCAGGTCGTCCCGGAGGTTTCGGAGGACCAGGTCGCCGATTATAAACCATCTCCCGACAAAAAAGCAATATAACCCTCTAAAAATATAGCTATTGGATAAGTTGTGACAAATGTCACAACTTATTTTTTATCCTATGGAAATTCACAACCAACAATATCGCTGTCAGTTATATTGATAAATCCCAACCCTTCTGGTCAATAAAAAGATTGCCGATACAATCAAGACATTCTTGGAACTGATAGTTCAAAACACCAAAACTAATAATAGTCCACAAAATCTCAATCTTCTCCCATATAAAGATAAGGTGCGACTTACCTTTTACGATTTGTCTGTATGTAATCCCATAACTTACATGACCAAAGATCGACGTCATAATAGAACTGCACCCCAAAAGTTTTAATTTAAACTGTTGGGATGCAGTTCATTTTTCAACACAGTCATCTCTGTGTTTATTATATTGACTTATAAATCAATACAAGTGGTCATCGGCTCTGACTTCGTCGGGGGTGATGGGTGTTGCATCCATCTTACGCCATACATAGGCGATATAGGCGATAACAAAGGGGACGAGAATTGAGACAATCGTCATTGTTTTGAGGGTGAACAGGGTTGATGAGCTGTTAACGATTGTCAACGAGCTTTGAATGTCGGTTGTTGACGGAAGGTAAGCGGTGTTGTTGTAGCCGAGCGCTGCAAACAATGAAAGGATCACAAGCACTGTGCCAATTCCGCTAAACCAAATTCCGCCTTTCCAATCGGGTTTCAACAACATGCGGAACAGAGCGAAGAGCACCATTACAACACCGATAAGGAATAATGCACCAAACCACCACATTTCAATCAAATTGAACAGATAGCGATATGTGTCGGCAGTTATAACTCCGGTTTCGGGGTCGTAGGCATATCCGGTTGTTGTGAAAAGAACTGCGATGAACACGAGGAACAGAACCACAAAGATTCCGCCATTAATGATTGTTTCGCGGCGTGCACGGCTGATGACATCATCATCGTCGCTCAAGTTGTTGATAAAGTAAAATCCGGCTTGCATACGAGCAAGGAACAACACTACCAATCCGAGCAAAAGGTTGCGCCAGTCGGCTATTGCTTCGAGTCCGTGTGAGCCTGCCCATTGAGAGATTACGGGTGCTCCGGGGTCAAGAATGTTTGTTTTGACGATTGTAAATGCTCCGCCAAAGAACATTGTGCCAACAGCTACGCCAAGCAAGATACAACCGATTGATCCGTTGAAGAACAGGAGTGTATCGTAGAAACGTGTGCCGAAAATATTACCCGGTTTGCGACGGAATTCATAGCTGATTGCCTGGATGATAAAGCTCAGCAAAATGAGCATCCAAAGCCAATATGCTCCACCAAAGCTGGTCGAGTAAAATAGGGGAAATGAGGCGAAAAATGCGCCGCCAAAGGTAACAAGGGTTGTAAATGTTAGTTCCCACTTGCGACCAATGGAGTTAACCATCATTTGACGGGCTGTAACGTCTTTTGTGTCAAGAAACATTGTTTGTCCACCCTGGACAAATAACAAAAACACCAGAATGGCTCCGAGTACCGATATGATGAGCCACCAATATTGTTGAAAATGAATTAGTTCCATCTTATAATCAGTTTAGGATTTCTTTATTTGATGCTTTCTTTATCTCTTTTACCATGATGCTGATTTCAGCAGCCATTAATGCCACGAAAACGACTACGAAAATCCAGAATGTGATCTGAACCGATGTAGCGGTTACGGCTGAAACAGCGGCACGAGTTGGCATAAGGTCTTGAATTACCCACGGTTGACGTCCCATTTCAGCAAGCACCCATCCGGCTTCGCTGACAATCCATACAACGGGGATTGACAACACTCCAACCCACTGAATCCAACGGCGGTCGAGCCATTCAGGTTTCTTGTAGGCAAACCAAAGAGCTACAATCATGAGCAACATCAGGTAGCCGCCACCGATTACCATAATGTGGAATGAGTAGAAACTCAAACCTACCGGCGGAACTGCGTCTTCGGGCGATGAGAAGTAGCCATAACCGAAATATTGGAATGTATCCTTGATTTTAGCACGAGTAGCGTCCATTGCCTCTGTATTGCCTTCGGCCTCAGCCTTTTTGAATGCAGCCAAAGCTTCGCGGGCTTCACGACCGATAGCGATACGGTCGGCATAGCTAACGGTGTTAACAGGGTTACCTTGAGCGTCAAATGAACGTCCGGCAATTATATCGTTAATACCGGGTACAAACGAATTGGCATCATGATTTGCGAGGATACTGAGACCATAAGGAATATCGATTGAGAACAACATTCCGTCGCCTTCATCATCAAGTTTTTTTGAAGGGTCAAGGATACCAAATGCAACGAGTCCTTGTCCGGCTTTACCATTATAAAGACCTTCCATTGCAGCGAGTTTCATTGGCTGAACACGTGCAACTTCGACAGCCGAACCGTCGCCGGTGTACATTGTCAAGATGATACCGGCAAGTCCCACCCAACCGGCAACTTTGATTGACATCATGGCTGCCTCGCGGTTGCGTTTAGCGATAAGTAACCAGCAGCTAACGCCGATTACAAAGACTGCGCCAAGCACCCATCCACTCAAAACGGTGTGGAAGAACTTGTTGATTGCGACAGGCGACAAAGCTACATCGCTGAAGCTAACCATCACGTTTCGCATCTGAGCCGGGTCAAATTCCATTCCGGCAGGATATTGCATCCATGCGTTTGCAACGAGAATCCAGAGAGCCGACAATACAACGCCGAGAGCTGTCAACCATGTAGCAGCAAGGTGGAATTTCGGGCTAACTTTGTTCCATCCAAAGAACATAACAGCGATAAATGTTGACTCCATGAAGAAGGCAAGAATACCTTCAATAGCAAGCGGAGCACCAAAAATATCACCGACAAACCAGCTGTAGTTTGACCAGTTTGTACCAAATTCAAATTCGAGAATGATACCGGTAGCGACACCACACGCAAAGTTGATGCCAAAAAGCAACATCCAGAATTTTGTGAGTTTTTTCCATTTTTCGCTTTTTGTGCGATAATAGATTGTCTCCATTACACCGACAATCAGCGAGAGTCCGATTGTCAAAGGGACGAACAGCCAGTGGACAATGGCAGTGAGGGCAAATTGACCTCGCGACCAGTCGACAACGCTCATCAAGTCTTCCATAAGTCTTATGTGATTTAATTATTAATGTATTGATTTATTTCAAAATAAATGATGTATAGTTAATATCCGCGCTCTGGATTAAGCAACTCATTACCAACAAAATTTGCTCGTGCTTCGTCGGTATTGCGCCCGTCCCTCGAAACGATATCGGGGAAGAAAAATACCTTTAGAATCGCAAAGATAATAATTAGTTTTATAATAATCAATGCCCACAGACGTCGCCCGACCGTCATCGAGCGAAATCCATCGACATAAAAGTTAAAAATTTTCTTTATCGTATTCATCTGTCAAGCAAGCAGATTAATCTTTTTCGGGATCGATGTCTGACATATCTTCGCCACCGTAATAGTCGCCATCTTCATCATAGCCATCGTCATAGCCTTCTTCGCCATCAAAGAATTCCTCGTCATCTTCGGGCATCGGCTCTGCCTCGAAAATAAATTCGTCTTCTTCCTGAACACGATGTTTGACGTCGAGCGGACGGTGGATAATTTTACCACTGTCTATACGGTTAGACTCAGCTGTAATCTCTTCCCAAAGCATATCTTTGAGCTTGTCGAGATTATAACCGGTAACGGCAGATATAAATATATGTGGAACTCCCTCGGGGAGAGTCTTCTCGATTTCGGCTTTCAATTCATCGTCGAGCATATCGCTTTTTGATACCGCCAAAACTCGTGGTTTATCAACGAGATCGGGGTTAAACTGAGCCAATTCGTCGCTTAAAACCTTATAATCGGCGGCAATATCGTTTGAGTCAGCAGGCACCATGAACAATAACACAGCATTACGTTCGATATGGCGCAAAAAGCGTAATCCCAAGCCCTTACCCTGGCTTGCGCCTTCAATTATACCGGGAATATCAGCCATCACAAACGAGCGATTGTCACGATAGGCAACGATTCCAAGCTGGGGTTCCATTGTTGTAAACGGATAATCGGCAATCTTTGGACGAGCAGCCGAAACAGCTGACAACAAGGTCGATTTCCCGGCATTGGGGAATCCCACCAAACCGACGTCTGCCAACAGTTTCAATTCAAGAACTATACTTTTTTCAATAGCAGGTTCGCCCGGCTGAGCATAGCGGGGTGTTCGGTTAGTCGATGATTTGAAGTGCCAGTTACCAAGTCCGCCACGACCACCGCGCAAAAGCTTTATTTCTTCGCCGTCGTTGGTCACTTCGGTGAGATATTCGCCTGTTTCAGCATCAAAAACTACGGTTCCGCATGGCACATCAACAATAATATCCTTGCCGTCTTTACCAAAGCTACGACCTGCTCCACCCGATTCACCGTTTCCGGCAAAAAGGTGGCGATTATATTTTAATGGTAGCAGGGTCCACATATTTTTATTTCCTCGGAGAATGATGTGACCGCCACGACCGCCATCACCACCGTCAGGACCGCCTTTCGGCACATATTTTGCACGGTGAAAATGGCGCGAACCGGCACCACCTTTACCAGAGCGACAAAGAATCTTTACGTAATCTATAAAGTTTGAATCTGCCATAATCTTAATCAATTTAAAGGCATCGCCAGTAATGTAGGCTATGCCATGTGACTTATTTCTGAAATAAAACGCAAAATCAGTCACATTAGTTTATCAGTTAAAACGCAGTTACAAAAATACAAAAACTATTTTTATAAAGCCAAAAGTATCTGAAAAAAATTGTAACTTTGCAATTCAAATATTACTTAAACTTACTATAAGTTCAAACTCCTATATGACAAAAGTATATCTTTCTGCTTTGTTAGCAACTCGCTACACCAAAGTCTGCAATCGTTTAATTGACATTTTAAGCAAGCATAATATTCCATTTGCTTTCCTTGAAGGTACTAAAGACATTTGGTGCAGAGATTATATGCCGGTGCAGACACCCAGCGGGAAGCTTATTCAATTTAAATATGACCCATCATATTTAAAAGAACCGCAATATGCTGATTCACGCTCAGACGTTAAACACGTTGACAAAGTCAATAACATCAATCCAATTTTTTCTGACATAAATCTTGATGGCGGAAATGTTGTTATGTATGAGAATAAGGCTATCATTACTGACCGAGTCTTTTCTGAAAATCCTGACTGGGAAAATGATAAACTTGTTGACGAACTATCAAAATTACTTGAATGTGAGATAATTATTATTCCGGCATATAAACCCTATTATGACTTTACAGGTCACGCTGACGGTATGATGCGATTTATCGATAGCAACACTATACTTGTCAATGATTTGGATCAAGACTTGAAGTATATGAAAAAGGATATCATCAAAGCACTTGACAAAGCTAAACTCAAATATATCAACTTTCCTTGGTTTGAACATAAAGAAAAAGGGAACAAAGACCACGCTATCGGAATATACATAAACTATCTTGAAGTCGGGAATCTTATTGTCATGCCGATGTTTGGCGTTGAAGGTAACAAAGATGCCGAAGCCATCGCCAAACTCAAAGAAGTTTTCCCTAATAAAATCATTGAAACCATTAACTACAACGACGTTGCACTTCAAGGAGGATTATTGAACTGCACTACTTGGGTTGTTAAAAAGTAAAACATTATGTCACTTGAATCATATTTAAGAGAATTTAGAGCTCGAAGAGAGAAGGACGTTGCCGGGATAAAATTCTAATCTCTAAAACTTTTCACTTTATTATAATGCTACGCACTTAAAAGAATGCGTAGCATTTTTATTTCATTTTTTGCATCATCATTATATCTTTTCTATTATTTTTTCGTCTTATATTATGTATTCAAACAAATAATATGGCGAATAATCCAAACATATTAGAAACGCTCGAAACTGAAAAGGAAAAGCTTTTTCAGTATGCAAGTTATCGTTTACCTGACATCCGAGATGTTGAAGATGTTATTCAAAATCTATATCTCAAAGCTTTATCCGACAGTAATCTTTTGAACAATATTTCAAATTTAAAAGCCTATTTCTATCGAGTGCTAAGCAACGAATGTACTGATATTTTAAGAGAGAAGTCAAAAATCAATTCTGTAAGCGCAGATTCTATTGCAAATTTTGATTTTGAATCATTACAACCAGAAAACTTTGACGAGGAGTTTGTCTTAATAAATCAGTTGCTCGATATGCTTCCCACTGAACAATCTGAAATAATCAGATATAGGCTACACTCAAACCTGTCGTTCCAAGAAATTGCCGATATAATGAATAATTCCGCATCTACAGTTAAAGCACGTTTTAGATATGGGATTGAAAAAATAAAAACAAACTTAAAAAAACAAAATCTATTATGAGTACCGAAAATTTCAACCACGAAGATCAAGAGCTTAACAAGGTCATCGAAATATTATCACCCCGTTTTTGTCGATCAGCGGACATCGCCTTTAAACAACCTAAAAGGAATTTCAAAAAAATATTTTTAGCATTTAGCGGAATTGCCGCCATGTTGGCTATTGTATTGACAATATCATTTAAATCAATATTTACTGTATCAGCAACAGACCTTGTTAATTCGGCTCTTGATAATCTTTTTAGTGCCGAAAATATAAAGATTGAATTTGAAATCTTAGGATCAAAGACAAAGCACGATGAAATATATAGATGCCACTCCAACGGAGATAAAATTATGGGTACTTTATATATCAAAAACGTTAACGGCAAAGTCTTTAATCGTGTTGACTGGCACGACAATGAAAATAACTCAATTATATATACCGGAACTGATTATATTCATTTGAAAAATGGTAATGTTGTTGGCAAACATCCATCATCATTTGATAAAGAATTACTTATTCTCCTAAATCTCGACAACTTACGAAATGATATGCCCAAAGATGCTGAACTTTCAAAAATCGAGAGTGAAAATGTAATCGAAGTAAAAATGCACGATAAGGAAAAGAATATAACATTCAGTGGCGAATTTCTAAGAAAAAACAAGCAGTTAGTAAAGGCTTCTGTCGTTCATCAAGGTGATACATTGCTCAAAACCAAATCTATTGAAACCGATATTGAGATTCCTCAAAATATATTTATCGAAAAGTAATCATCTATAAGGTACTTTAAACCCTCTTTTCTCTATAAAGGATAATTGCAATAGAAATGCTGTGGCGAAATTAGTCACAGTATTTTTTTTAACTTTACTTTACGCCGAGTTATTTTATTATCAAAAGATTTCACCACATTAAATTGTAATCTTATGAATGCATCGATAATAATTTGGGCGCTGGTCGCTATAGTTTCAATCATCGAGATTGTGAACTGGACCATCTCCACCATAAAAAATCGTCATAACTCTCAGAACCATCGCCACGCACTACGTCACATCCCGGTGATTCAAAAACAAGTTGCCACCGATGCACAATCCTCTGCTACTCACCCAAATATCGCGACGAAATAAAACGCGTAATGTGCTACGTCAGCCCACGAATGCTCTTCATTCCCCCTTCAAAGCCATCCGCCATCTCCTTGACGAGTTACGACAATCTACAAAGTAAACCGCACAAATTCAAACAAATAGCACCTCATCCAAATAAAAAACTTATAAAAACACCAAAAAAAATTTGGCAGTCTCAAAAAAACTCCCTACCTTTGCATCGCAAAACAAAAACGATGGTGCCATAGCTCAGTTGGTAGAGCAAAGGACTGAAAATCCTTGTGTCCCCGGTTCGATTCCTGGTGGCACCAC
>JAIDRE010000056.1 GCA_029061925.1 Muribaculaceae bacterium
GGCACATCACCATCATGAAGAAGTTTAAACCATATTTTTGCGTGGGTGTTCTCATTATGGGCAGTTTCTTCAAAGATATCTCCTATCTGCTGATAGCCGTCTTTGCGAGCTTTCTTTGCATAGAACTGATATTTTGAATATGCCTGTGATTCACCGGCAAATGCAATACGAAGGTTTTCTTCAGTTTTTGTACCTTTAAGTTTATTATCCATAGTTGTTGATTTTTAATTAAACGTGAATTTGTTTTCAATTAAAACAATATATCATTCAATTTTGTTCAAATAAACTTTTACTACTTTAATAACGTTATATTTCCAAACATAACTTTCAACTAAAATTCATTGTATTATGACAAAATTTCGTCGCGCATTCAAATGGTATTTCAATATCTGCGCATTAGCTTATAATAACAATTAAGAAACAATTAAACACATTATATATTATGAGCACAAATACAAAAGAGGATTCTCTCAAGCAAGCAGCCCTCAACTATCATAGATATCCGCGTCCGGGAAAAATTGAAGTTGTTCCAACAAAACCATACGACACTCCGGTCGATCTTTCACTCGCCTACTCACCCGGTGTAGCATATCCCTGTCTTGAAATCAAGGATGATGCCTCAAAAGCATTTGCCTACACCAACCGTGGCAATCTTGTTGCTGTAATCTCAAACGGTACTGCGGTTCTCGGACTTGGCAATATCGGTGCACTCGCCGGCAAACCGGTTATGGAAGGTAAAGCACTCCTCTTTAAAATATTTGCCGGACTTGATGCCTTTGACATTGAGATAGACGAAAGTGATCCACAGGAATTCATTAAGACTGTTGCTCGACTTGCCCCGACTTTTGGCGGCATAAACCTTGAAGACATCAAAGCTCCCGAGTGTTTTGAAATCGAAAACGGTTTGCGTGAGAAACTCGACATTCCCGTCATGCACGACGACCAGCACGGCACAGCTATTATTTCTGCCGCAGCCCTTCTTAATGCTCTCGAACTCCAAAAGAAATCAATTTCTGACATCAAACTCGTTGTCAATGGAGCCGGTGCAGCTGCAATTGCTTGTACCAAACTATATTGTGAGTTAGGCATTAAACACGAAAATATCGTTATGTGCGACAGCAAAGGCGTTATCAGAAAAGACAACCCCAAACTTTCAACATCAAAAGCACTTTTTGCTACCGATCGCGATATTCATACACTCGCCGAGGCAATGATTGACGCTGATGTTTTCCTCGGTCTTTCAGTTGCCGATGTACTTACCCCCGAGATGATTAAGTCAATGGCACCGCGTCCAATCGTGTTCGCTCTCGCTAATCCCGCTCCCGAGATTGCTTACGAACTCGCTGTTGAAACTCGTCCCGATATTATTTTTGCAACCGGACGTAGCGATTATCCCAACCAAATCAATAACGTACTCGGCTTCCCCTACATTTTCCGTGGAGCACTCGACTGCGGTGCGACAACTATCAACGAAACAATGAAAGTCGCTGCTGCAAAAGCCATTGCATCGCTTGCCCACGAACCTGTTCCTGAAAAAATCGCACAAGCTTACGACTCTCCCGACCTCAAATTTGGTAAAGACTATATCCTTCCCAAACCATTTGACCACCGCCTGTTAACAGTCGTAGCTCCCGCTGTTATCCGTGCTGCCGAAGAATCAGGTGTTGCAACCCGAAAGATTGACGACTTCAACAAATACACCGAGTTTCTCAATCAAATCATCTGCACTAACAGCGCACTAATTGAATACCTCATCAAATCACGTACAACCTGTGCGCGTCCCCCAAAAAAAGTAAACAAATTATAAAATCATAAAACAACAATGGCTACCTCGCTAATCAACGAAGTAGCCTTTATTATTTAATTGTATATGTAATTCATTATGTACTCACACCGAAACAATTATTGCCGATGCCGTGGGATAGCGAAAAGCCAACCGACAACGCGCCAAAACTATCACGCGAGGAACAGCAAAAAAGGTTTGAAAGACTGAGTCGTGGAGTGGTACAATAGTTTATTTATACCATTTGCTTTTTGATCCTTCAATACCGAATCCAATAACTATAAAGGCGAGCAAAGCACTGATAATTATGCCGAGACCATATCCTAAAATATCAGACCACATAACTTATACTTTTTAGATTATTATTTTCTTTCTACAAATATAACAAACAAACAATTAATTTCCAAATAAAATGGCGTCAAAAAGTACAATTTCTATATCTTTTGAGTTATAATT
>JAIDRE010000057.1 GCA_029061925.1 Muribaculaceae bacterium
CTTGAACTCCGTCGTGAACAAGAGTTGCGAAAAGAGCTTGAACAGGTTGAAAAAGAGGAAGAACCGATTCAAGAAAACGAAGAAAATCATTCTGACGACTATCCCGAACAAGATACTGATGATGATGAAACAGATGTAGAAAACTCAGAATCATCTGACGAAATTGAAGACGAAGAATCTGAAACTATGGAACCAAAAGAAAGCAGAGGTCATTCAACATTGACATTAGTTGCCATTGCAATCTTAGCTCTCGCAATAGGCTTCGTTACCGGACTATTTTCAGCAGAACACCTTTTTGCTGAAGAAGATGACGACATAGGCTACCAGTCAAATGTTGCCGAGCAGATAGAACTTCTTCGCAGCGAATTATTCTCTCCAGAAGATACTCTCAGACAAGAATCAGCAGATAAAACAGTTGATAATACGACCACTGATTCTGCGACAGCGCAACAAAATGATACTGAAGAATATATCTCCGAGGTAATGGTTGAAGAAGAACCTATTGTTGTAACCGATACGGTCAAAGAAAACTATTATCTCACCCACATGTCGCGTAAATATTATGGCGGTGTGATGGAATTCTGGGTATATATATATCTTGAAAATCAAAATAATTTAGGTAACCCCTCAAAGGTCAAGCCCAACACAGTCGTGGTTATTCCGCCGGTTGAGAAATATGGAATTGACCCCAATAGCAAAAAAAGTATAGCTCTTGCTAAACAAATTGCCGCTGAAATCAATTCTAAATATAAGTGATGCCTTTTAATGATTAGTCATGGTTTAAATTGATAAACTATTAATAGTTAAATTTAACATTTTAACATGATGATTTTGGCATAACTTTAACTAACTTTGCGTAACCAAAATATCTGCCCCGGCAGAACCACTAACATAGAAAACAAAACAAGAAATACAACATAATATGAGTGAATCAGTTAATATTAGAGAGCTTAACGATATTGTAGCATCTAAAAGCAATTTTGTTAACATCATTACACAAGGTATGGACCAGACAATCGTTGGTCAGAAACACCTTGTTGAATCTCTTTTAATTGCTCTGCTTTCAAACGGACACGTTCTTTTGGAAGGTGTGCCGGGATTGGCTAAAACACTTGCGATCAAGACACTTGCCCAGTTGATTGATGCAAAATACAGCCGTATTCAGTTTACCCCCGACCTTCTTCCTGCCGATGTTATTGGTACAATGATCTACAGCGTACAGAAAGAACAGTTTATGGTTAAACGCGGTCCTATTTTTGCAAACTTCGTTCTTGCCGATGAAATCAACCGTGCACCGGCGAAAGTTCAAAGTGCACTTCTCGAAGCGATGCAGGAACGCCAGGTGACAATCGGTGACCGTACATTCCCCCTCGAAGAACCATTCCTCGTAATGGCAACCCAAAACCCGATTGAACAGGAAGGTACCTATCCCCTCCCCGAAGCTCAGGTTGACCGTTTCCTTCTCAAAGTTGTTATCGGTTATCCCAGCAAAGATGAGGAAAAGGTAATTATCCGCCAAAATATTTCAAACAAACGCACTGAAATCAAACCGCTTTTACGTCCCGAAGAGATTATTGAAGCACAAAAAGTTGTTGAAAAAATCTATCTCGACGAAAAAATCGAACGCTATATCGTTGATATCGTGTTTGCGACACGTTTCCCATCGGAATATGGCTTGAACGACCTCTCAACAATCATCGCGTTTGGAGCATCACCGCGTGCGTCAATCTCATTGGCAAAAACAGCACGAGCATACGCATTTCTCCATCAGCGCGGATATGTTGTTCCTGAAGATGTACGTGCCGTTTGCTATGATGTACTTCGTCATCGTATCGGCTTGACCTACGAAGCTGAAGCAAACAATATCACTGCCGACCAGATTATTTCAGAGATTCTCGACAAAGTTGAAGTTCCCTGATAATAGGCAGCTTCTTAAATGATATAATTCAGTCGGGAACACATTGATTAATATATAAATCAAGCGGTTTCCGACTGTATGATATTATTTAATGATACCATATTTAATAAAATAACAAAAATTCTTCCAACCTTCAGCAATAATAATGGACGCTAACGAACTTCTGAAAAAAGTCAGAAAAATCGAAATAAAAACGCGCGGACTCTCACAAAATATTTTTGCGGGAGAATATCACTCGGCATTTAAAGGTCGAGGCATGATGTTTTCTGAGGTGCGCGAATACCAGTATGGCGATGATATCCGAGATATTGATTGGAATGTTACAGCCCGCCACAACCATCCATACGTGAAGGTTTATGAAGAGGAACGCGAGATGACCGTAATGCTCCTTGTTGATGTATCATCAAGCCGACTGTTCGGAGCTGTAGGTCAGGAAAAGAAAGATATGATTGCTGAAGTTGCAGCCACAATCTCTTTTTCAGCAATTCAGAATAATGACAAAATCGGTGTAATCTTCTTCTCTGATAAAATTGAGAAATTTATTCCGCCTAAAAAAGGACGTAAACATATTCTGTTTATAATTAGAGAATTACTCGACTTTACACCCGAAAATAAATGTACTGATATTGCTCAGGTATTGCAGTTCTTTACCGATGCACTAAAAAAACGTTGCACCACTTTTATTATATCAGACTTTATTGCTCCCGAGAACTATCAAAAGGCATTGACAATTGCAGCTAACAAACACGATGTTACAGCAATTCAAATATATGACAAACGAGATGCACAGCTCCCCGATGTCGGCTTTATGAGAGTTCAAGACCTGGAAACAGGTGCTGACCGATGGATTGACACATCTTCTAATAAGACTCGTCAGACATATAATAAATGGTGGTATGAACGTCAGCAAAATATGATTTCAACACTTAATCGTTGTCGTGTCGATCATACATCTATCGCAACCGATGAAGATTATGTCAAATCCTTGATGGCTCTGTTTAAGAGCCGAGGTATAAAATAACAAGCTCAGATGAAAATGAATAAGATAACAAAAACTATACTTTCGGCTCTCTTAATTGCTTCAGCATCTCATACCGAAGCTGTTGCGCAGCGAGTTACAGCCATTATTGATTCTGTAACGCTCGAAATGGGCCGAACAACAGCTATCCATCTTGAAGAGATTGTTCCGGCAGGTCAAACACTTGTACTCACCTCTCGCCCTGAAACAAACCTTATTCAGGGAATTGAAATTGTCGATATAACCGAACCCGATACAACCGATATTGGTAACGATCTGCTTCAAATCAACCGTGATATTATTATTCAATCATTTGATTCGGGCGATTACATTATTCCACCGATTGTCTATTTGCGAGGAACCGACTCTATAAAGACCGAAGAACTCGCGCTTAGAGTTTATCCCGTAGATGTTTCTCAAATGGAAACAATAAATCCCGATGCTGATATCGAAAGCAGCGATTCTCGCTGGTGGGATTTTCTCCCGGCTTTCGTTGTTGACTATTGGGAATGGATTTTGCTCGTAATTGTCCTTGTATTGGCAGGTGTTTATACTTGGCTCAAATTCCGTAAACATCAGATTGTTAATCCGTTCAAAGCTCCCGAACCTCAGTTGTCGCCTTATGAGATTGCTATTCGAGATCTTTCAAATTTACAGTCACGCAATTTGTGTGCCAACGGAATGGAGAAAGAATATTACACTCAGTTGACCGATATTCTACGTGTCTATCTGCAAGACCGATTTAATATCAACGCAATGGAGATGACTTCTTCTCAGATTGTCCGCACCATCGAAAGTCGCGACGAAGTGAAGATGTCGGCTCGAATTATGCGTCAGATTCTTGAAATAGCCGACTTTGTAAAATTTGCGAAAGTACGACCCTTACCCGAAGATAATGTCAAATCATTTAACTCGGCAATGCAGTTTGTTGAAGATACAAAACCTGCACCCGAATCTGAAAAAGATGAGAATGACGAATCTTCTCAAAATATAAAAGATAACAACAAAAAAGATTGATAATGCAACTGGCTCATCCCGGATATTTATGGCTTTTTCTTCTGTTCATACCGCTGATTGCGTGGTATGTGATGAAGCATCGTAATGCCCATCCTGCACTTGAAATATCAACTGTAAATCCGTTTGCAAAACTTCATCGGTCTTATAAGGAATATCTTCTGCATTTTCTGTTTATTTTAAGACTGATTACAATAGCATGTATAATCATCATACTTGCACGCCCTCAAACCCGAGACTCTTGGAGAACAACCAATACTGAAGGTATTGATATCGTACTCGCTCTTGACGTTTCACCAAGTATGCTTGCACGTGACTTCAAACCAGACCGACTCGAAGCAGCCAAAGAAGTTGCGGCAAATTTTGTCAATTCAAGAGAAAACGACAATGTGGGTCTCGTATTGTTTGCAAATGAGAGTTTTACCGGCGTACCAATGACTATGGACCGTGCCGTTCTCACAAATTATATTCAAGGAATTGAAATGGGAATGCTCGGAAATGCAACTGCCATTGGTGACGGTATCGTGACATCGATCAACCGCATTAAAGACGGTCAGGCAAAATCAAAAACAATAATCCTGCTCACCGACGGATCTAACAATGCCGGTAATGTCGCACCCTTAACAGCTGCCGAAATTGCCCGCAAATACGGAATCAAAATCTACACAATCGGTATCGGAACAAATGGTACTGCACTTTATCCACAACAAGACTATTTCGGTAAGATTGAATATGTTCCGCAAGAAGTTATAATTGACGAAGAAACCCTCAAAGAAATTGCTTCAACAACCGGAGGCAGATATTTTAGGGCAACCGGCAACAATGTTCTTGAGGAAGTTTTTGAACAGATAGATCAACTTGAGAAAACAGCAATGAATGTCCGAAATTTCTCCCATACAGAAGATAATTACATGATATGGGCATGGATAGCTTTCGGAGCTCTTGTGCTGCAACTTTTGATGAGATACACAATTTTAAGAACAATCCCCTAACCTGCTCTCCATATATAATAAGATATGTTCAATTTCGCTTATCCAACTCTACTATATCTGCTGCTTTTGGCACCGGCGCTCTACGGGCTGTTTTATCTTGCCCGTCTTGCCCGCCGGAAAAAGTTGCGTAAGTATGGTAACATTAACGTATTGAAGCCGTTGATGCCACAGGCTTCGCCCTATAAGCCTTATATTAAGATTACACTTGAACTGATTGCTCTCGTAGCCCTTGTGTTTGCATTGGCACGTCCACGCGCCGGCGAAAAAGAGGCTCAGGAAGATACACAAGGTATTGAAGTTATGATTGCTTTTGACGTATCACGCTCAATGCTTGCAAGTTCAAATGACGACCCGGCAGGAATTTCACGACTAAACCGAGCAAAATATATCCTCGACCGAATCGTTGACAAACTCGACAATGACAAAGTCGGCTTAATTGTTTTTGCCGGTGAAGCATATACCCAGCTACCAATGACTACCGATTTTGTATCGGCTAAAATGTATATCAACAGCTTGTCAACCGATATGATTCAGTCTCAAGGTACAGCTATCGGCGAAGCTATTTCATTGGCTATGAGAGGTTTTACGAGTGACGAGACAATTGGTAAAGCAATTATATTGATTACCGACGCTGAGGACCACGAAGGTAATGCTGTCGAAATGGCACAAGCTGCCGCCAAACGTAACATTCAGATTGATGTTGTCGGAATCGGCTCTACAAATGGTAATCCCATACCTCTTGACAACAGAGGAACTTATCTAAAAGATATGGAAGGAAATGTTGTCACTACTGCTCTAAATGCTGATGCGGCAACCGAGATTGCCCATGCAGCTGACGGTATTTTTATTAATGGAGCCTCGGGGTCGGCCATCAGCGATCTAACCGAAAGTCTTGATCGACTTGAAAAAGGCGATCTAAAACATGTCACCTATAAGGCATCGGCAGAACAGTTCCCTGTATTTGGATGGATTGCCTTGATATTCCTTATTGTTGACATATTCATTCTTGATCGCGAAATTGGCTGGCTTACCAAATTTAACTTTTTCACTAAAACCGAGTCAAAGAAATGAATACAATATATCGAAAGATAGCATTAGCCGTATCTATCGGTGTCGTCTATACATTGTCAGCCCAATCACTTGATTTGTCAACTGATGAAAATACTGCCGATAACCCCGAAACAACCGAGCAAGTTAAAGTTGGTTCGGAAAAGCGTAGTGCCCAAATGAATGTGCGCAATCTGATTAAAGAAGGTAACAAACTTTATCATGACAAACGCTATTCCGAGGCAGAAGTCTGCTATAATAAAGCCCTTGAAATCAACCCTAACTCGGCAGCTGCTCAATTTAACCTTGCATCTGCCTTGATGCAGAATAACGGCAACTCCGACCCGACAGCAGAGTCGAGTCCTATCAATCAAGCCGAACGCATTTTGCAAAGTTTGATTAGAACTGCCGGTGACGAAGCATCAATTATAGAAAAATCGTTCTATAATCTTGGAAATATCGCATTCAATCGTCAGCAATATGCCGAAAGTATTGAAATGTACAAAAATGCATTGCGTCGTAATCCTGACAATGACCAAGCTCGTGAAAACTTGCGTCTCGCCCAGTTGAAAATGCAAAATCAAGATCAGAATCAAAATCAGGATCAAGATAAAAATCAGCAGGATCAACAAGACCAGCAAGACCAACAACAGCAACAGAATCAAGATCAACAACAAGATCAAAATCAACAGAATCAAAATCAGGATCAACAACAGCAACAGCAAAATCAGCAACAACAGCAACAAATGAGTGATGCAAACGCTGAACGAATTTTGAAAGCTATGGAGAATGCTGAAGCGGCGACACGTAAAAAAGTTGAAGCTCAAAAGGCTAAAGAACAGCAATCTAACTCGCGTTACACAACTAAACCCTGGTAAGAATAACAAGTCAGACAGAAATAAACTCTAATGAAACGATTTACATTAATAATTCTCTTTTCAATACTTGCGTTGGCTGTCAAAATCAGTGCACAAGCTGAATTTTCGATGGTACCTCCGCGGACAACCATTGAAGGACGTAATTTCTCTTTGACATATCGACTGAAAAACTCGAGTGAGTCGGCATCGCCCCGTGCTCCAGAAATTGAAGGGTGTCGTCTCCTTTATGGTCCGGCGACCTCGACAATGCAGTCATATCAAAACATAAACGGTCACGCTACATCAAGTGTAACCGTTGAATATACGTTTACTTATAAAGCTGAAAAAGCGGGTACATATACAATTCCGGCAATTTCAATTAATGTAGGCGGCAAAACACTTTCAAGTAAATCGGGAACAATTAAAGTTCTGCCTCCTGATTCAGACTCGGGTTATGGTAACGATGATGTCACAATTGACAATGCATCAACTCAATCTGCTTCTCGCGATGTTTCTGACAAAGACGTATTTATACGCATTATCCTCAATAAATCAAAGGCTTACAAAGAGGAAGCAATTGAGTGTACAATGAAGCTATATACCAAATATAGTTCAATTAACAATATTTCTGCACTCACCCCCCCGGTGTTTGACGGATTCCTTATTGAAGATGATGACAATTTTGTTCAATCAAATGATACAGAGCATTATAATGGTCAAAACTACTTGACTGCTATATTGAAAAAATATATCATATTCCCTCAAAAATCGGGTAAACTCACCATCAACTCAGGCGAATATGACATTACAATCGTCCAATACGAGCGCGTCAATATGGGTTTCTTTGCAACCTCACGACCTGTTGAAAAGGTTGTAAGAGTTAAACCGGGTAATTTGACTGTAAATATCTTACCATTGCCCGAGCCAATGCCTGCTGGATTCTCGGGTGCAGTAGGTAACTATCAGATTTCGTCTTCAATCAGCTCAACATCACTACGCACAAACGAAGCAGCTACGCTCACATTGAAAATTACCGGTTCGGGGGATATCAAATATATTCAGGAACCTCAAATCGAATTCCCAAGCGAATTTGAACAATATACTCCTCGAACCGATATTAATACTCGCATTGCAGGCAATACTGTTTCAGGCACAAATTCTATTGAATATACATTCGTGCCTCAATCAACGGGCGATTTTAAAATCCCTGCAAAAGAATTTATATATTTCGACCCCGTTCGTGAGAAATATGTAACACTCTCAACCGAGCCTTATTCAATCAAAGTATCAAAAGGGGCGGGTACAGCCATTGCATCATCTGACCAACAGGATATAGCGGCTAAAGTTACTGATATATTGCATATTAAACCAGATGTTGATAACCAACAGACAGATATCACTCCGGTTGCCTACAAATTCTATTACTGGATTTTATATGTTCTTTTAATAATAGTGCTTGTCGGCGCAGTTGTGATATATAAAGAACGAATCAAGATGTCGGCAGATGTTACAGGTCGTAAAATGGCTCGTGCATCTAAGGTTGCCCGCCAACGTCTCAAAGAAGCTAATTCTTACCTTACTCGTCACGAAAACGAGAAAGTTTATGAAGCACTTCTTAGGGCTGTATGGGGATTCCTTAGCGATAAGCTCTCGATTCCGGCATCTCAATTATCTCGACAAAATATTTCAGAAAAACTTTCGGAAATCAATACACCCACCACTCTTATCGACCGCATTATCGAGGTTATTGATAACTGTGAGATGGCCCGATTTACCCCGGGTATGAATGATGCTTCCGCCGAAAAAGCTTATAACGAAGTGTCTGAGATTATGAAAGAAATGGATAACATTAAGAAATAAACAGATAAAATGTTACATAAATTTATACTATTTATATCGTTGACCATTGCTTTAGCACCTTCTCTTTCAGCGTCAACCGACTTGATTCAAGAAGCCGACCAAGCTTATATGGACGACGATTTTGAAAATGCGTTGGAACTCTATCTTCAGTCAGCTGAAGAAGACGGCAACTCAAGTAATCTATATTATAATATAGGTAATTGCTACTATCGTCTCGATATGCCCGGTAAAGCTATTGTCAATTATGAACGAGCATTGAAACTTGACCCGTCAAACAAAGATGCGGCAACCAATTTAGCCTTTGTAAATTCGCGAATTATTGATAAGCCCGTGGATAATTTATCTTTGTCAGAAAAAATTGGTCAGCGAGTTGTTAATGCACTCTCAGCCGATGCCTGGGCATGGATTACATTTTCAATATTCGTACTATTTATCTGCGCAGCAGCCGGATATATTTTCATGTCTGACGTAATAGTTCGTAAGGTTTGTTTCTTCAGTGGATTGTTATTCATCCTATTAACCATAATCGGAATTGTAATTACTATTTCATCAGCCAATCGAATGACTGATCACAATGATGCGATTATCATTACTGAATCGGTAAATCTTGGAACGTCACCGAGAACACCTAAAGACAAGAGCGAAGAAGCATTTTTGCTGCATGAGGGTACACGTCTTAAAATTGTTGATTCACTAAACACCACTAATGGCGATACAAAAACAAAATGGTATGAAGTAACAGTTGACAACGATCACCGTGCCTGGATCAATGCCGACGATGTTGAGAAAATATAGTGAAATTATAGCAAATCAATACGTTATAGTTTCAAATTAAAAGTAAAATTGATTTTATGTTGTATAACATATAATTTTTTTCAACAAAAAATTTGCTCATTTTATATAAATATCCTAACTTTAACACGTAAATAAATAACTTGATTTTTAACTCAAAAATATTAAATATCATGAGCAAAACAATCTCATTCGACGAACTTCGTCGCCTAAAAGACAGTTTGCCTGATGGCGCTGTTAGACAAATTGCAGACAGACTTAATACAACAGTCCAGACCGTGCGCAACTATTTCGGTGGTTCTAACTATGAATTTGGTAAAAATGCAGGAGTTCACATTGAGCCGGGTCCTGATGGAGGTATTGTTGTCCTCGATGACACCACAATTTACGACATGGCCTTAGAAATCCTCAAAGAGAACCAAGTAAAATAATTAACTTCATAAAAATTCTCACTTAATTTCCTTTAACTCAAATCGTGCTACAACAACAAGCAAATCAGAACGAAGACCGTTTAGTAACACTTGCTATTCATACCCTTGAATATGCAATGACTTTAAAAACGCTCCTTGAAAGTGAAGGAATTAATGTGGAATTACACAACGTAAACCTCTCCAATCCAACTTTATCGGCAGGTGTCAGAGTACGTATTCTCGAAAAAGATCTTCCGCTTGCTCTTCGCATTGTTGAAAACAAAGAGGTTTTCATACTAACACAAAGCAATAAAGAATCGGGACACGCTGAAATAATACTTGTTCCGACCGACTTTTCTGACCACTCACTTGAGGCTGCGCGAGCCGCCTTCTTTATCGCATCACGACATGACTGTGAAATTCTTTTTCTTCACGCTTATATCGACCCGGCTGTTGAACGGAACATTCAGCTGAGAGATGTTTATTCTTTCGATTATAAAACCGACAGCGAAGAGTCAAAACTCCTTGCCCAAAACGAGAAAAAGGCAATGAGTAAATTTATCGATAAGATAAAGACTCTCATTAAGAGCGGCAATATTCCGGCTGTAAAATTCAACTCAATCACAACCGAGGGTGTTCCCGAAGAAGTCATCGTAAATTACGCCAAAGAAAAAGACCCTTACCTTATTGTTATGGGTACACGTGATGCCGAACGCAAAGAACGAGAGTTGATAGGTAGCGTAACAGCCGAAGTACTGGACTCTTGCCGCGACGTAACAATGACAATTCCGTCAAACTACAAGATTGATAATATCAACAACATATCTGATATAACGTTCTTTGCAAACCTCAATCAAAACGATATTCTCGCTATTGATACGTTGTTAAGATATCTACCAAATTTTAATGCGACAATAAATATCGTACACCTCACGACAAAACGAGATGTGTTATTGAATGCCGACCGTGCAATATCAAATCTATTGGATTATTGTAGCAAAAACTATCCGACAATCACATTCAATAAGATTAAAATTGATCCTCGTCAGTTTGATCAACAAATTAAAACAACCAAGCCTCAACTGTTTGTTGTCACAAGCCGTAGACGCAATATGATTGCACGCATTTTCAATCCGGCACTCCCCCATCGTCTATTATTCCGCATCGACATTCCGATGATCGTAATTCCCGTTTAATGACATATCAAAAGTGCGTTTTATGATTATTTAACACATTTATAAAACGTATTTAAACGACCAACACCAAAAATTATTTGGCTATTTCGAAGAAAATGCCTACCTTTGCAGTCGTTTTTACAACCAATTAAAAATATTTTTTAAAACATGAAGTACGAAACCGTTTTCATTTTAACTCCCGTTTTGTCTGATGCTCAGATGAAGGAAGCGGTAGAAAAGTTCACTAAAGTGTTGACTGACAATGGTGCAACTATCGTGAACGAAGAACTTTGGGGCTTGCGTAAACTCGCTTATCCCATCCAGAAGAAATCTACCGGATTTTACTCACTCATAGAGTTTGATGCAGATCCTACAATCGTAAAAAAACTCGAAACATCTTTCCGCCGCGATGAGCGCGTTCTCCGTTTCTTGACTTTCCGTCTTGACAAGTACGCTGCTGAATATGCTGAAAAACGTCGCAGCCTCAAAAAAGGTGAATCAACTACTAATAACGAATAATAAGGAGGACTAAATTATGGCACAAGCTCAATCAGAAATCCGCTATCTCACTCCCCTCTCAGTTGATGTAAAAAAGAAAAAATACTGCCGTTTCAAACGTAGCGGTATCAAATATGTCGACTATAAAGATCCCGAATTCTTAAAAAAATTCCTTAACGAACAGGGCAAAATCCTTCCCCGCCGTATCACCGGCACTTCCCTAAAATTCCAGCGTCGTGTTGCTCAAGCCGTTAAACGCGCTCGTCACCTCGCTCTTCTGCCCTACGTTACTGACTTGATGAAATAACCCCTTAAAGCACTGAGTATATAATATGAAAATTATTCTTAAAGAAGACGTTCGTAACCTTGGATACAAGGATGACGTTGTTGAAGTTAAGGACGGTTATGGCCGCAACTACTTGATTCCTACAGGTAAAGCCATTGTCGCATCACCCTCTGCTCTTAAGGTTCTTGCTGAAGACCAGCGTCAGCGCGCTCACAAGCTCGCAAAAATCAAAGCTGATGCCGAAGCTCTTGCTCAGTCACTTCAGGGTGTTAAACTCTCTATTGGCGCTAAAACAAGCTCAACCGGTACAGTATTTGGTTCAGTTAACGCTATTCAGATTGCTGAAGCTCTTGAAAAACTCGGCTTCAACATCGACCGTAAAATTGTTGACATCAAAAACCCCGTTAAAGAAGTTGGCGAATACGTTGCTACTCTCCGCCTTCACAAAGACGTGGCTGTCGAAATTCCCTTTGAAGTTGTCGCTGAATAATTTAGCGAATATATAACTTTTATTTATCGGGTTGTTATGTTCTGCATAGCAACCCGATATTTTTTTACTTGCTTTGTTCCTTTTATTTTATTATCTTTGCATTCTAACATAACTTCAAGATTTATAGTATGGCAAAAGTTGGTGACATTGTTCGCTTTTTGAATAGTATTGGTGGAGGTAGAATTGCCTCTATCAACGGAAATATTGCAAATGTTATAGATGAAGACGGATTTGAAACCCCGGTCTTGCTTCGTGAAATCGTAGTTGTGGGCTCAGGAGATAATACAGCTGCAAAATCATCTGTATTCGGTCCATCAGCCAATGAAATGAATTTTCCGTCAATCTCAATCTCAAACAAATCTCAAAATATTATTCCCCCTACAGTTAAAGAGCCCGAGCCTGCTCTCCAGGTTGAAGAGACTCCGGGCGGAGACAAGCTAAACATTGTTCTCGCATTCGAGCCTGAGAATATAAAGGAACTATCTACAACAGCTATTGACACATATCTTGTCAACGATTCAAATTATTACCTGTTTTTCACTTATATGACTCGCCCGTCTGACAGTTTGGAGTGGACTACAAGATATGCCGGGACCGTTGAGCCAAATATTCAACTCTATCTTGGCGAAATGTTGAGAGAGAATATTAACGAAATTGATAACATAGCTTTACAATATATCGCTTTTAAAGAAGATAAACCGTTTGATGCAAAGCAACCGGCATTGGTCTCAGTCAAATTTGACAACACCAAGTTCTTTAAACTACATTGCTATAAATCAAACCCTTACTTTGACAAGGAGGTTCTTGCCATTGATTTTGTAAAGGACGACAACGCTTTTAAAGAGGTCAAAATTGACTCAGATTCTCTTGAAAAGGAACTGAAAAGCAAAATCAGAGCCGACAAAGCTATCAGACGACCGGTTGTCAAACATTCTGAGAAAAGAAACAATGACATTATTGAGGTTGATCTTCACATTGCTGAACTTGTCGATACAACTCGCGGACTATCAAACGCTGATATGCTGAATTTACAGGTTGATGAGTTCCGTCGCGTTATGGATTCTAATATTAAGAATCACGGTCAAAAAATCGTATTCATTCATGGCAAGGGCGAAGGCGTTCTGCGTCAGGCTTTGATGAAAGAATTGAATTATCGCTATAAAGGGCACCTTGTTCAGGATGCTTCTTTCCGTGAATATGGCTACGGTGCAACTCAAGTAACAATAAAATGATCGTTTGTTTTTCGGGTACCGGCAACAGTCTCGCTGTGGCTAAGGAAGTGTTGAAACATCTACCGAACCATAGCTTATATCGTCTTGATCATTCCAACTCAGCTTGTATAACCGAGGAAATGGTTGAGGACAATAAGGTAATTTGGATTTTCCCTACCTATTCGTGGGGAATTCCTCCTGTCATCAAAAAAGCTATTAATTCGTTTAACGGTAATAAAGATGCTGTCCACCACATGATTACAACGTGTGGCGACGACATTGGTAATTGCGCGTCTCAATGGCGAAAGGCGTTGGAACATCGTAATTTCAAAACCGGATGCGCATTTTCGGTTCAAATGCCTAATACTTACGTCAATATGAGCGGATTTGACATCGACTCTCCGTCTCTTGAAGATGAAAAGGTAGAGCGTATGCCCGAACGTGTGAAACTCGTTTGTGACACGATCAAATCATACGCCGGATTGCCAATCGACGATGTTGTCAAAGGTTCAATTCCCGGCTTAAAGACCTCAATTGTTTATCCATGGTTCAAGCGGTTTGAAATGAATCCGGCAAAATTCAGGGTAAATAAAGAGATTTGTATATCATGTGGATTGTGCGCCTCACGTTGTCCTCTTTATAATATAGAAATGGGCGATAAGTTCCCTAAATGGGGGAATAATTGCACAATGTGTCTCAGATGCTACCACCACTGCCCTACTAAAGCTATCGACTACGCAGGAAAAACCATAAAAAAAGGACAATATACCCGTTATAAAAAATTAGTGGGAGAATAAACGCTATGATACTGATTGTTGATGATGACAAAACTATATGCATGTCGCTTAGCCTGCTTGTCAAAAGAGCCGGCTATGAGTCTGTCACAGCTAATAATGCCGAGGATGCCCTAAAGATTATTCGTAATACACCTCTCCAACTGATTGTTCTTGATATGAATTATTCACTTGACATATCGGGGAATGACGGACTCGAACTATTACGAAAGTGTAAGGTTCTCCAACCCGAGACACCGGTCATTTTGATTACAGCATGGGCTAACGTTCCGCTTGCAGTCGAAGGCATAAAGTTAGGCGCTTTTGACTTTATGTCAAAACCTATTGACAGCAGTTCGTTTTTAAGTAAGATAGAAACGGCTCTCGCTATGTCGAGTAAAGATACTTCCATCGAAAACAGATCCCGATTTGATCGATCTGAAATTATTGGCTCGAATCCGCAATTAAAGTCAATCCTGGCAACAGCCGCAAAAGTTGCCAACACCGATGCATCTGTCTTAATACTGGGCGAAAACGGCACCGGTAAAGAATTGATTGCACGAGCCATACATAATGCAAGTAAACGCTCTATCAATCCATTTGTTATGGTAAATCTTGGCGGAATTTCACAATCATTGTTTGAGAGTGAAATGTTTGGTCATGTTAAAGGAGCATTTACAGGTGCGGTATCTGATCGAAAAGGTCGGTTTGAAATGGCTGATAAAGGTACAATTTTTCTTGACGAAATAGGAGATCTCGACCTTAGCTGCCAGGTTAAATTGCTACGCGTATTGCAACAGCATACGTTTGAACCGCTCGGAGATAGCCAAACACGCCATGTCGATTTTCGTTTAATCTCGGCTACAAATGCCAACCTAAGCGAGATGGTTGCTACTCATACATTTAGAGAGGATTTATTTTACCGAATCAATCTAATTACCCTTAATTTGCCACCGCTGCGTGAAAGACGTGATGACATTCCTCTATTGGTTAATCATTTCGTTAAACTTGCAGCTAAAACTAATGGAATAAGTGTACCAGAAATATCACCTGAGGCAATGACTTTACTCACAAAATTGCCATATACCGGAAACATCAGAGAGCTCAAAAATATAATCGACGGTGCAATGCTTGTGTTCAACGGTAAAAGTCTTGAACCCAAAGATTTTGAGAGATTTATCGTAAATCATTCAACTGATATGACTGATACAGTCGTTAACTCTAACTCAGCAGAAACGCTTGATGATATGGAGCGAAATGCCATTCTCAACGCTATCGAAAAATATGATGGTAATATGTCAAAAGTTGCGACCGCACTTGGCATCACACGCCAATCTCTTTATCGCCGACTCGAAAAATTTGATATAAAAATATGACCGGTAAAGTTTCATTTTTTCTTCTGACAGCTGTAGTAATTCTATGGGGTGCACTAACCTTGTTTGGCGTTGCTCTGTCGCCATTCCATAACGTAATTTTTATCGTTATATCCCTCATCTTACTATCCATTCTCTATCGGTCAACAACTCTCCCGCTCTCAAAAGTAATCAGCGGTCTCGACCTGCTTAAATCACAGGATACGGCCAACCGATTGTCAAAAGTCGGGCAACGTGACGCCGACTCAATCGTCTCACTGTTCAACTCTCTAATGCAATCTCTCAGAGACGAACGCTTAAAGGTTCAGGAGCAAGATCATCTCATCAACATGTTAATCCATACTTCATCGATTGGTGTAGCAATTCTCAACTACAACAATGAAATTGCAATCACAAACGACAAAATGGCTCTTTTAATGGGAAAAGAAAACAGTCAGGCAATTTTAGGGAAGAAACTCACTCAACTCAATTCAGCTCTCGCTAATCGACTTAACGAATTGTCGACTAACGAGTCTAAAACAATGAGAATTGAAGGCACATCAGTCTTAAAATGCACTTGCAGCAGTTTTATCAGAAACGGTTTTCCGATTAAATTCTATATCGTCGAACTCCTTACTGAAGAGATTATTAAGACCGAAAAGTCGGCATACGGTCGTGTTATCCGAACAATGGCTCATGAGGTTAACAATACCATCAGCGGGTTGGTTACAGTTCTTGATATAATCACTGCTATTCATCCCAAAGAGCCCGAGATTACCGAAGTTGCTCAAAGCGCAATCCAACGTTGCAGCTCGCTGGCTGAATTTGTAAAATCATATTCTGATGTGATGAAGATTCCGCAACCGATTATGCAACCGGTTGACATCAATGAATTAATCATTTCGATGACTCCGTTCCTTGAATCGATTGTCGGTAAAAATGCAAAACTCGTCTTTGAATTATCACCAAATAAGGCTATCATAAATATAGATAAAGTGCTGATAGAACAAACGATAGTCAATATCGTAAAAAATTCGGCTGAAAGCATTGCAATAAAGTCAAACGAGGACGGGATTATCACAATTTCAACTTCTGACGCTCCGGTTCAAATCACAATTACTGACAATGGGAACGGCATCCCTGACGATGTCTCTGATTATATATTTACCCCATTTTTTACGACCAAAAGAAATGGTCATGGACTTGGTTTAATGTTTGTAAATGAAACATTGCGCAACCATAATTGCGATTTTAAACTTTCATCATCAAAGACGACCGGTTTAACTCGCTTCTCCATTACATTTCCACAAAACAGCAAATAAAAAATGAGAATAATCCATACATCTGATTGGCATATCGGACAGTCGTTCTACAACTATTCGCGCGACGATGAACATCGCCATTTTGCCAAACAATTAGCCAATGAGATCTATCGTTTAAAGCCTGATGCACTTATAGTTGCAGGCGACATCTTTGATGTTGCAGTTCCTTCAATCCAGGCTCAAAAACTCTTGGTTGAAATTTTAACAATGCTCCACGATGCGTGTCCGTCAATGAAAATCGTATTAATAGCCGGCAATCACGACAGTGCATCGCGCCTTGATATACATGCCCCACTCTGGCATAACATCAACGTTGAAATTGTTGCCGGAGTCAACCACGACAAACCGGCTGAGTCACATATCATTAAAGTAAAATCACCCGACGGAAAACTGCTCGGAAATATAGTCGCGGTGCCCTATATTGCAGAATATAATTATAGCAGATATGGATTGCCGTCAGCCGATACCGATGAGACTCCTGAAAAATTAATTCAAAATTTTCATCAATATCTGCTTGACGAAGCTCAAAAAGATAATGTTCCGGTGATAATGACCGCTCACCTTGCCGTGGCTGGTGCCGAATCCTGGAGCCACGACCAATCTAAGTTGAGTTATCATTCAGTTGACATGATGGGCTCGGGATATGATTATCTCGCACTCGGTCACATTCATCATCCATCGACAATCACAAAAGACAACTCATTGGCACGTTATTGCGGGTCGCCATTTAAGCTGTCGTTTGACGAAGAATTCAATCATACGGTTTCTGTAGTTTCAATCAATTTTCACGACGAAAAGCCCCTGGTGTCAGAGATTGAAATCGCACCATTATACAAATCAATTAAGTTTCCCGACACGCCAACCGACTCTCTATCAACGCTTGAGTTAATAAAAGGCCTAAAGCCTTCAAATGGTGATTACATAAGAATTGATATCGTCTGCGATAAACCTGTTGATGTTTCTATTCGACATAAAATCGAAGAAATTGTAAGCGAAAAAGGCTATCGTTTCTGTCTTGTCAACACAATTTCGACAAAATCGCCTAAGGTGGAGAATGATGCAAAACCGGTATTCCTATCGGCAGAATCAATCCGCAAAGCCAACCCGATTGAGATTGCACGCAACTATTATGCCATAAAATATAACGGTCAACAGCTACCCATAGACATTGAAAAATGCCTTCAGACTGCAATTAATTTATCTGACACAGAATTGCGTGAAGAAAACGTTTAAATACCCTCAGTTTAAATAAAAAAGCGTAACTTTGCATTAAATTAAAAAGAATAGACTACAAATATGACCTATTTACTCATAAATCTTTCAATATCAGATTATTTCAGCGCGTCATTCCTTTTTCAATGGTTTGTCGATCACGCTAATTATTGGTTTGTTTTCATCTTTATGGTGGTTGAAAGTTCATTCATCCCTTTCCCGTCTGAAGTTGTTGTACCTCCTGCCGCCTATCTTGCTGTAGCACAAGGCTCAAACAGCGATATGAATTTGTTTGGCGTAATCGGATTTGCGACATTGGGCGCACTCGTTGGTTCATTGATTAACTACTATCTTTCCTTGTGGATTGGTCGCCCGATAATATATGCTTTTGCCAATAGCCGATTGGGTCATGCGTGTCTGCTTAATACCGAAAAAGTTGAACATGCCGAGCAATATTTTGATCGTCACGGGTCAATTTCTACGTTCATCGGACGATTGATTCCGGCTGTACGTCAGTTGATTTCAATCCCCGCCGGACTCGCCCGAATGAATATCGTCAAATTTGTTATTTTTAACACAATCGGTGCTTTAACCTGGAACATTAGCCTCTGACTTTTAGGCTATTTCCTTGCCAAAACTGGTGCACTTGCCGACCTATTTG
>JAIDRE010000058.1 GCA_029061925.1 Muribaculaceae bacterium
CTCTTGATGATATTACCGATTTTGCAGTCGAGGCTTGCAGCGGCTTCGGCGAGCACATCTTTATAGTAATAAGCGATAGAGCCGACAAAGTTGATTGACATTGAGCGGAAGTCTTTGTAGTTGGCGATGTTACGCACAAAGAACGATTTGAATGAGTTGAGAACAAGGCGATGGATGGCGGGTTCTTCGATATTCTCAATCAAGAACGGAGTGAGTGAAGCGAGGAATCGGTTAGCCTGTGGTTCTTTATAGACGCGACGTATGATTTTCATACGGTCGAGGTCATATTGTTTGAGGAATTTCTCAGCGAGTTCTGCGGGAATCTGATTTTTGAGAACGTCACCGACGAGGAGTTTACCGAGCACGGCACCACTACCTTCGTCACCGAGGATATAACCGAGGGGTGAAACGTTATCAACGATTTTTTGACCATCGTAGAAACATGAGTTTGAACCTGTACCCATGATGCAGGCAATACCGGGTTTGCGACCGCAAAGAGCGCGGGCAGCAGCGAGAAGGTCGGTATCGACTTCGATTACGCTTGCGTTGATATTTTTAGCGATGGCACGACGAACGTTGCCACATACTTCGTCACCGAGACATCCGGCGCCATAATAATAGATTTCGTTGATTTTGACTGCATCAATCTGAGGCATGAGTTCTTCGGCAATGCGAGCAGCCATTTCTTCTTCGGTGAGCATCATGGCGTTCATGCCGGTTGTGAATACTTGTTTGACGATTTTTTTACCGTCAAGAAGACACCAGTCAATTTTGGTGCTTCCGCAATCAGCTATTAGTTTCATATTTTAATGTATATTTTTTTCTTATAAAGGACGTAACCTACGCACCAGTTGAGGCATACGAACAAAATTGCAAAAATAAGTGACGCGAGAGTAGCGTTTTCCTGGCACAAAGGTACTAAAAAGTCGGTATATATTGAACCTTTTAGTGAAATCATCCCTGATTGAGTTGAAGATGAAGGTACTTTAATGAAGCCGATGAGGATGCTGAGAACTGCACCTAAAACGTACATAAACAGCGGGTTGATACCGAATACCTCAAAGAAGCGACACCATTTTTTGTAACCTTTAATGTCGATAATCCAAATCAAGAGTCCGAGGAAACTTGATGCGAGACCGCAGGTTGTCAACACGAATGTCGGAGACCAGATTTTTTTGTTGATTGGGAGACCGAAGTCGATGAGGAAACCTGAGAAAGTCAAGATTGTACCGGCGATGAACAGGTAGTTGATGCGCAGGTTGTTATCTTTTGTGCCTGTAAGGAGCATACCCATCCAGAAGCCGATGAGCACATGGGCGATTGAGGGGAGGGTGCTGAGCAAGCCTTCGGGGTCAAATTTGAGACGGACGCCATCGATTGTGTCGGCATACATGTGGTTGGGACCGAGAATTTTATGGTCAACAATCGAGATGACGTTAGAGTCAGAAAATTCAAAACCGTTGCCAGTCAAGAGGATAATTGAATATAACACAAGTAAACCGACAGTAAATATCGGGAGGTATTTGTGTTTAAGTGTGATAGCAATTATCGATGCAGCACAGTAGCAGATTGCAAGGCGTGGCATAACGCCGAGAATGCGGATGTTGCTAAAGTTGAAGATTGCATCAAATAAAGATTTTTCTGAGGCAATACCTCGTAAGAAAAGACTGAGCCATGCGATGCCGATTCCGATTGCAAATATTACGATTGTGCGTCGGATAATTTTAATCAGTGTTGGCCAAGAAAATGAGAAGTCATATTTTCTCAGCGAGAAGTATGTCGAAACACCCATGATGAACATGAAGAACGGGAAGACGAGGTCAGTTGGAGTCAGACCGTTCCATTCGGCATGGCGCAAGGGTGCATAGATTGAACCCCACGATCCGGGATTGTTAACGAGAATCATTCCGGCGATAGTGATACCGCGAAGAATGTCGAGCGCCAACAAACGTCCTGATTTTTGAGGAGTGGCTGTTTGAGTCATTTTTATAATACTTTGTGATGAATGATTGTTATTTAGATTTATTTACGTGTTGCTTCTTCAACCAGATATACGATTGATTTGTAGGGTACACCGGAGTTGGTTGACAATCCGATTTCACATGTACGGCTGTTTGAGTAACCTTCGACAACGTGCTGTTCTTCAATTTGAGCGCGGAGTTTGCGAAGTCCCCAGCGGTTGAGACCGGGTAACATAAAGCCTTTGTCACCGGCAAAACCACAGCATCCGACTTGCGACGGAACAACAACATTAGTGGCGCAACGTGAAGCCAGGTCGATAATCTTGTCTCCGAGATTCATCAGTCGGGTAGAGCAGGTTACATGGACTGCAACTGTACGCTCAATTTTCTTGAAGTCAAGATGTTGAGCGAGATAGTCGGTAATAAATTCAGCCGGCTCATAGAGTTTCATTGACTTGATATGATGACGCATGCGGTGGAGACACGGGCTCTGGTCACAAACAACGGGATATTGACCGTTGTTAGATGCCTGAAGCAATGCTTTTTCAAGTTCGGCTGTCTTACCGTCGGCAATTTCGGGCATACCTTTGCTTTCCCAAATCATACCGCAACACAGTTGTTTCATGTTTTCGGGGAAGATAACTTCATAACCTGCACGGTTGCAAAGTTTTACAAAGGTATCAACGAGGTCGTCAGGTTTTCCGCCTTTCTCGTGAGAAGCACCCATTGTGCGGTTGATACAGCTGGGGAAGTAAACAACTTTTTTGTTTTCGGGTTTTATTTCGGTCTGATTTATTTTATGAGGATAGTAGGCATCGGGAAGGGTATAGGTCCATAGGGGAATGCCGATTGAGTTGAGTGCGCGTCCGATTGAGTTGACAGCATTGTTACCGATGACTGCACGTGTACCATAAGCGGCTGAGAGCAATGGACGGAGGGTAGCCTCGATTCCTCCAATGTGTTTGGCTGCGTATTTGCCGATTCCGATACCGGTTGAGCCGAGATGTTCGGCACGGAGGTCGTGGATGAGGTCGGCGGTATTGATTTTCATCGGACACGATGTTGAACAAAGTCCGTCACCGGCACATGAATCAACGCCGAATTTATAGAATTCGTTGCGAAGTTTTGCGATTTTTTCGGGTGCGACGCCAGTGTTTGCCATATATTGAAGATGGCGTTCAACAACGATGCGTTGACGTGCTGAAAGTGTATAACCGGCTGACACGCAGTTAACTTCACAGAATCCACATTCGATACAACGATTGACATAATCGTTGGTGAGCGGCATATATTTAATGTTCTTAATGAAGCACTCGCTGTCTTCATTAAAGATTACGCCGGGATTTAGGATTGAGTCGGGGTCAAACAGTTTTTTTATGCGAAGCATGATGTCCCACGCTTTGTCACCCCACTCTTTTTTGACAAACGGAGCCATGTTGCGACCTGTTCCGTGTTCGGCTTTGAGCGAACCGTCATATTTATCGACAACGAGTTCTTCAACTGCTTCCATCAAGTGGCGGTAGCGGTCTATTTCTTCTTGAGTGTCAAAAGATTGAGAGATGATGAAGTGGTAGTTACCTTCCAAAACGTGGCCATAGATACAAGCATCGTCATAACCGCTCTTTTCAAGCAGGTTAATCAGGTCGAGAGTTGCGTTTGGCAGGTCCTGGATATGAAATGCGATGTCCTCGATGAGAACAGTTGTTCCGAGAGGACGTGTACCGCCAACGCTCGGGAAAATGCCCGAACGTTTTTTCCAATATTCAGAATAAATGGCGGGGTCATCGGTAAATTCAGCCTTTTTGAAGAGGTTGAAGTTATCAAGAACGTTGAGTATTTCGTTGATATTTTTGTCGAGTTCTTCCTTTGAATCGCCTTTGGTTTCAACGAGGAGTGCGGTAAGGTCTTTACCGGTCGTATCGTTGATAGAAGAGAGCGATTTTTTGTCAAAGAGTTCGGCACTGAAAACCGGACCTTCTTTCATAGCGACTACCGCGTGACACGCTTCGGCAGGGTCGGTGAAATAGAGGAGTGCGCTTGCCGAGTATTTGTAGAGATGACCTGTGAACATTGTGATTTCGCTGAGGAAAGCGAGTGTTCCTTCGCTACCGACCATCAAGTGGGCGATAATCTCAAACGGGTCGTCATATTCGATAAACGGGAGAATATTAAGACCTGTTACGTTTTTAATCGAATATTTGTATTTGATGCGTTCGGCAAGTTCGTTGTCGGCTCTAACTTCGTCTCGGATTTTCTCAATTTCTTTGATAAAATCGGGGCGTTTTTCGGCAAATTGACGACACGATTCGTGTTCTCCGGTGTTAAGGCAAGTTCCATCAGCCAAAACAATCTTGACTGATTTGAGCACCTTGTCGCTGTTGGCATGAGTGCCACAGTTCATACCCGAAGCGTTGTTGATGACGATTCCGCCAACCATTGCCGAGTTCTTTGAAGCGGGGTCGGGGGTAAATATGCGATCGTAAGGTTTCAAAATATCGTTAACACGGTTGCCGATGATGCCGGGTTGCATAGTGATAGTCGATGCGTCGGGCGAAACTGTGTAGTCTTCCCAATTTTTACCTGCAATAACAAGCACCGAGTCGCTGATTGACTGACCTGAAAGGCTTGTACCGGCGGCGCGGAATGTTACGGGTATTTTCATCGATGATGCAACTTTGAGCAACTGTTCTACCTCATATTCATTGGCTGTATTGACAACAACCTGTGGAGTGAGGTGGTAGAAACCGGCATCGGCGCCCCAGGCAATGCGCCTTAGGTCGTCGGTAAAGATGCGTTTACGGTCAATGAACCGAGATATTATCTTGACGAAATCGTCATATTTATTTTGTTTCATAAACTTGTTTGTTAAAACAAATGTTGGAGAGAGTTTAATCTATATTGATCAGTCTTTGTAGAGATGATATTTGGCTTTCTTTTCTTTGAACGAGTCAATGTCCTTGTTCCAGTAGTCTTTAATATCATCTACGTTGTAGTTCTCAGTGAAGCGTTTGCGAATTTCTTTGCTGCCGACAACTTTGTCAAACATGTTGTAGCGAGTTGAGTCGCCGATTTCAAAGGCGAGTTTATCGGGATAAAGTTTAGCAAGCTCCTGCATGATGTAGAAGTTGGTCAACGAGAGTGGAGCAGCTTCTTTATCGGTTACATAGATTTCAATACCGGCAAGATTTTCGCCTTTACCTACTGAATAGAAGGGTTTGATGTGGATAGGGCGGAACTTGAGACCGGGAAGGTTGAGGTCGTTCATTGCTTTAGAGAATTTCTCAGCATCGATCCAGTCGGCGCAAACTAATTTGAAGGGAAGTGTATAACCGACACCGATTGACATGCAATAAAGTTCGCCAAGGATACCGGTCATCGGGTAGTAGAGCGATGCTTCGGGGTTTGGGATATGGGGAGAGGGGAGTACCCAGGGCATTCCGGTTTCACGGAAATCCATATCGCGGGTCCAGCCTTCCATCGGAATAACCGAGAGATTAACTTTTTTACCACCTTGAAGAAGACCTTCTTCATTGAGGTACTGAGCAAGTTCGCCCGGAGTCAAACCGTAGAGGTAGGGGATTGAGAACTGGCTGACAAATGAGTAGCATGAGTCTTCAACGAGGTTACCTTCTACTTTGTTACCACCAACGGGATTAGGGCGGTCGAGTACCATGAATTCTTTACCGAGTTCGGCGCAAGCGTCCATGGCAAGACCCATTGTTGAGATGAAAGTGAATGAGCGGCAACCGTTGTCTTGAATGTCATAGATGAGAACATCAACATCTTCGAGCATTTCGGGTGTCGGTTTCTGAGTTTTGCCGTAGATTGAGTAAACGGGAACACCGGTTGCCGGGTCAACAGCATTATCAACATGGTCTCCGGCGTGAACATCGCCACGTACACCATGTTCGGGTGAATACAATGCTGTGAGAGTTACACCGGGAGCTTCGTGAAGAATATCAATTGTTGATTTGAGGTTGTTATCAACGCCCGAGGGGTTGGTGATAAGACCAACACGTTTGCCTTGGAGTTGAGCAAAATTGTTATCGCGTAAAACTTCGATACCGGGTTTAACCTTCGGTTCGTTTGAATTAGTTGCAGTTGTTTGAGAGTTGTTAGAGCAAGCTGCAAGAGTCATAAGAGCCGCAGCTGCTGAGATTATATATTTTTTCATTATTTGTATGTGAGAGGTTTATTATTTGAGACCGTAGGTCGGATCTATTTTGCGATCGGCAAAGTATGTGACAATGAGGGTGGCGATACAGCAGATGATTACCATCCAGAAGAACATTGAATAGCCGAGTGCTTCCTGAATGAATCCGGCAACCATACCGGGTAACATCATGCTCATTGCCATGAACGCAGTACAGATTGCATAGTGAGATGTAGTGAACGGACCTTCAGAGAAATACATCATATAAAGCATGTAGGCTGTGAATCCGAAACCATATCCAAACTGTTCGATTGCAACGGCAATGCTGATATATGCAAGATTTTCGGGCTGACATTCAGCCAAGTAGCAGAAAGTCAAGCAGGGGAGTGTCATGCAGGCAGCCATAATCCAAAGTGATTTTTTAAGACCGACTTTAGATGCGAAAATACCACCGAGAATACCGCCGATTGTGAGGAAGAACACACCGATTGTACCGTAAACGATACCAACGTTTTCGGTTGAGAGACCAAGACCGCCAACTTCGCGAGAGGCAACGAGGAATGGAGTACACATTTTAATAAGGAATGCTTCGGGAAGACGATAGAGAAGCATAAATGCGATAGCGAGCCAAAGTCCTTTTTTCTTGAAATATGTTGCAAATGAGTTGGCAAATTCTTTGAAAATAGCACCGGCGCCACCTTTTGAATCTTTAGAGATGTTGGGTCGGTCGTTTGCCGGACGAGGAACAATAAATGAGTGGTAGAGAGTTACCAAAGTGAAAATCAAGGCAGTAAAGCCGAGAGTCATACGCCATGACAAGGGAATATTTCCGGGTTCAATACCGAATGATTCGAGTCCGTGGCTTTCGAGATAACCGGCAATGTAAACCAAAACGCCTTGACCAAAGATTGATGACAAGCGATAGAATGTTGAACGGATACCAACAAAAGCCGCCTGGTCTTTGGTTGTCAATGCAAGCATATAGAAACCATCAGAAGATATGTCGTTTGTTGCTGATGCAAAGGCTGTTATAACGAAAAGAATCAATGTAATAGTGAATGCACTGATTGGAGTTGTACCCGATGCAATCTCTTGGGCTGAAGGAACAGGCACAGTGAGAGTGAGGAGTACAAATGCGATTGACATAATCACCTGCATAGCGATAATCCACCAGCGTTTGGTTTTGATGATGTCAACAAACGGGCTCCAGAAAGGCTTAATCATCCAGGGAAGATAGAGCAGAGATGTGAAAAGAGCCATTTGTCCGTTGGGCACACCCATCTTGGCAAGCATAAGCACCGAGATGTTATTAACAATGAAGTAGGGGATACCTTCTGCAAAATACAGAGTAGGAATCCAAGCCCACGGTGATATTTTTTTCAATTGGTTCATTTGATTGGTTTTTAAGGTTTTAAGGAGATGCTAAGTCGGAGGACGGCTTAGTAGTATTTTTTAATTTCTGCCCCGATAAAGTAGTGGAGAAGGATGCTGCGATAGGTATAGTTGAGGTCTCCCATAACGGCAGCGCCGATTTGGCAAAGACCTACACCGTGACCCCATCCGGCACCGTGCAAAATAAATCGGGTTGAGTCTTCGTTTTGCTGCTTTTCAACAACAAAAGCCGAGCTATAAAGGTGACTTTTTGATAATGTGCGTCTGATTTCCAGCTCTTTACCAATGATTTTGGTCATCTTGCTACCGACGATTTTAAGACGATAGATACGTCCTGATGTTCCTCGTGTGAGAGGAATCAAGTCGATGAGTTCGCCAAAATCAAGACCTGAGCGTTCTTTGATTAGAGCTGAAAGTTCTTTGCCGTCATATTCAACTTTCCAGCGATAGAAATCGGTTGTTTCCTGATCGTAGTTGTTAAGAACCTGTGATAGGACTTTCTTGTCGTGGGTGTTGCAGAATGCATCTGGCTGACCAAGAATCCATTTGCGGGCATTTTCTTCGATAGTCAAGTCGGGATAATCATGTTCGTTGGCAGCATCGCGTCGTGGAACAAGATATGAGTAATGGATTGGTTCCCAACAGTTTTCAAAGATTTCATAAACACCACCACAGCATTTAGAGAAACGAGCGTCACAGATTTTTCCGTCACCCCAGAGAACTTCACCGCGAGTTGCTTCAACGGCTTGGTCAACGTTTGGGGTAGTCTGTCGGGTTACACCTTGATAGCGTTGGCAGTGGTCATCGGCACATACGTCAAAGTTGACGTGATCCTCGCGGTCATACCATTTGACAATTTCGTCATCGGTGACAGTGCAAGCCGAGTATTTTTGACCTGAATTGGTAATCTCTTTGTTTTTTTCAATTTGAGAGAGCAACCAGCTGCGTGAAATCACAGCATGAGCTTTGAGTAGTTCGAGTGAAGCTGTTGCGCTCATTTCTGATGAAATAACGCTTTTGAGATAATCTTCAACGCCAAGAACGTTTATGGGTGTAATCTTATTGTTTTCGACAATCAGGTCGAGCTGGCCTACAAATGTTTGGTCTTCAAGTCGTTCCCAGTGGAAATTAACACCGATAGTTACATCTTTGAGTGTAAAACGGGAATTATCGCTGTTGTCATCGGGAATAAATGAAAGGCGGTCATACAAATCACCGTTCCAATAGATTTTACCATCTTTAACTGTGGCAGTCTGGTCGCCTTCAACCTTTGCTCCGTTAACGTGGAATGTACCCAAGAGTACAAAATGGAGCTGTTCGGTGGACATGATGCCTACTTTTACAACCGGCTGGTTCATGATTGTTATCAGTTGATTGATTCTACAATATTATTAATTTCTTCGTCGTTGAGACAAAGCTCATCATAGATGCGTTTAACTGTTGCGCTATCTATTTTATCGAAATCGACTTTGCGAGGAGTGATAAACACGCCACCCATGTCAACCGACGCGGGAGAAAGAAGCATGCAGTCGTCGCCTTCAGTGCCGTAAAACGACGGACGATGACGTTTACGCGGGAATATTACCACGCGGGCTTCGCCTTCTTCGGTAACATAGCAAAGGATGTTCATCATCGGCTCGGTTTCGCCTTCGGGAACTGGCATTGCCGCATATAAACGATCAAAAAGTTCTTCGGCTGAATCGGCTGAAGTTGTGTCGATTACAAAGAAGTTGACCGGTAAACCTTCAGAAACCGAAAGAACGGCTTCGCCATCGTTGCTGACAATTATTGGCTTCAAATCGATTGATTCTATAGCTTTTTCAATTGTCAGGAAGTTAGAATTACCTGCCTGAAAGTGCATGTGGTCAGGTGCTGATGCTCCACATTTGGGTCCGTTGTAGAAAACGGTGTAGCCTTTGAGATCAGCGGCGAGCGAAACCATATCACCGATGCGTCCTTTGATTAACTGAGGAGTGTGGGTCTTATCGGGGATAGTGAGGTGGCGAGGAAAGATGGGGAACGGGTTGATGAGAATGATATATTTATCGCCCCATTCGATGCCTTCTTGAACCTCAGGACGATTTTCGCCACAAAGGAAACATTTACGTTTCTTGAGTGCTTCGGGGTCAACTTTGGCTGCCGAAGAAACGATACGTGCCGGATTGAACTGTACTTTAATGGGCATACCGTCAACGTCGAGGTTTTTTACCTCGACGCCGGCGAGAGCCTTAAAGTTTTCATCTGCCTGAGGCCAAACTTTAAATTGGCTTACAAACAGATTTTCGATTATTTCGGGAGTTATTTTGTTACTCATTTTTTAGCTTTGTTCTTAGCGATACGAGCTTGGAGTTCCCAAGTGCGGATACGGTCTTTGTAAAGGTTGTTGGCGTTCATCTTGTTGATGTCAAGAGAAGCGTCAGAGTTGTCTTCCCAGCGACGGCAGAAGTAAAGAACGTCATAGATGCGACCAATCTGGTTGTTACGAGAGAATGCCAAACCGAGTGCATAGTCTTCTCCGTAAGAGGTATTTGGAACCATGATTTCGCGAAGCATCGGAGTGTAGAATGCACGGGGCGCACCGAGACCGTTGATGCGGAGCGCATTGTTGCGGCCGTTTTCGGGAGTCCATTCTTTGTGGTCGATTACGCCCGGGGGAATTGTGTTGAGGTCAATGTCGGTGAGTTTGTAAGTTCCGACAACCATACCGCAGTTCTGATCGTAGAATGCTTTAACGATTTTAGCGAGAGTGTTTTCGTCAGCGTAAACGTCGTCGCTATCGAGCTGAACGGCAAATTTACCACAACGGGGATCGTTAACACCAAGGTTCCAGCAACCACCGATACCGAGATCATCGCGTTCGGGGATGAGGTGGATTACGCGGGGATCAGAAGTGAATTCTTCGATTGCTTCAGATGTACCATCGGTTGAGTGGTTGTCAATGATGATGAGGTTGAAGGGGAAGTCGGTTTTTTGAGAAAGGATGCTCTTGATAGCGTCGCGGATGGTGCGAACACGGTTGCGAACAGGGATGATAACCGAAGCTTCGTTTTCAAAGTTGCCTTGATTGAAGTTGATTGTATCGAAAACGGGTTCAAGATAGCCACCGATTTTTTTCAAGTGGTCGGTGCATGCTTTTTCCATTTCGATTTGAACTCCACGGTTTTTGGGGTCAACGTAGTCAAAGATTTTTTCACCGCTCTTGCGATTGTCGAGAGTGACGTCGCTGTAGAGATATTCGTTGATGTGAACGATAGGAGCAATTTGAGAAACTTTAAGACGAATGTCATAAAGACCGGCTGCTGTATATTCAGCATCAATGGTTGAAGCTGCTTTTTTGAAGATTGCTGAGTTGAAGAAAAGAACAGAGTTGAAGTTGAAATCATCGCGGAGCGAACCGAATTGGTAGTCGATAGCGGGTGATTTAGCTTGAACACCGTCAACAACAGTGTAGCAGTCGGCATACATCATACCAGCCTGAGAGTCATCGGCAAGTCTAACAAAACGTTCGATTGCGAGGTAACCGGGAAGAAGGCTGTTGTATTTTGTATATAATAATATGTAGTCGCTGTCGGCGTGAGCAGCAATGGTTTTCATTGTAGCCGAGCTGGTAAGTGAGTCGATGTTGAGAAGGGTAGTACCTTCGATTGCTTTGAGTTCAGAGTTGGCTGCGAGCAAGAAAATTTCTTTAACCAATGATGATTGACGGAGAGCCTCGATTGTTGGAGTAACGTTGGCTACACTGTCATAGGGAAGAAAGCAGTTAACTGTTTTTTTCATTTTTGTTTTATTTATTTAATTGGTTTATTATTCGTTATTTATTGAAGAATTCGAGAATTTGTTTCATGAGAAGGTCACGGCCTGAATCAGTTTTGATTGATTCGAAGGGGAAACCGATGATTACAGTGCTGTAAGCCGGAGTTTTCATTGCGATACCTGCAACGAGGTTGTTTTCGCTGTATCTCATGATTGTTGCACCTTCTTTTTTAGAAGCGAAGAATGAATCGGGCGATTCAACAGCATAGCTGTCGGCGTTTAGTTCGTTATAGAAGTCAAAGCGACCGTTTTTGAACTGTTTGAAGGGTGATACGGTTTCGTATGCTTCGCCTGTAACAGATGCCTGACCAACGCGCCAGTTGTAACCGAGAACTTCGGTCGCAAATTTCTTATCAGATTCGAGTGTAGCAGCATCGCTATAGGGGTTGTCCCAAAGGTCGGTTGCGACATAAGCACCTGATACAAAGATGTTACCACCTTTTTCAACGTGAGCTTTGATGCGAGCCTGAAGTTCAGCGGGGAATGCTTTGTATTTGGTACCATAGAGACCTGTACCGACTTTGGTTTCTTTTTGTTTACCGAGGATAAGGTCGATAGCTCCGGGAGTTGAAGCTACGTCTGATTCAACAAATGCACCAACGCTTGTTGAAATGAAGCTGTAACCTGCATTGCGGATAGCCTGACCGTGGCGATATACATAGTCAAATGTGTTACCTGCTACGATTTTTTCTTCATAGTTGGCACGGCTTGCACCGAATCCGGCTGCATCGTCATCCATCCAGGGAATTTGACGGCGGAATTCAAATTGAGAGCCGATGAATGAAGCGTCGTAGATGTATGGTACACCGTGATCGCGCATGTCATAGAAACCTGCGATGTGACCTGCGTCAAATGTGTCAGGACCCGATACGCGGGTAAATCCGTTTACGATAGTGACAGGGGTGCGGTTATTGTTGAGCTCGCAAAGAGCAAGTGTTTCAGATGGGAAGCTAACCCCACCTTTGTTGCCGGCAACAATCTGGAATGAATAGATGTGATCGTCGGGAGCTGTGAAAGTATATTCGGGAGAGTTAACGGTTGCAACAACTTTAAAGGCACCGTTGTCAACGCGCATCAACACATTATAATAATCGGGCATTGCTGTTTCTTCGAGTTTGTCGGGAGTAGCAGCCCAAGTGAGTTTGTATTGTTTAGAAGCGTTACGAGCGATTGCAAAGTTCTTGACAGGAAGCGGTTGAACAACGAACTGACGGTTGTCGCGAGCAGCGATGAAGCGTCCCATTGCTTTGTATATTGCACGGCTGACTGTGAAACGGAAGGTCGGGTCAAGACCATATTTCATGTCGGCAAAGTTTTGGTGTGAGAGAAGCTCAAGAAGCATTGAGGGAACTTCGGGTACGCGAGCCTCATAATATTTTTTGTCCCAGAGTCCGCGACGAGTCCAGTTGGGTTCGTAGTTGGCGCGGATGTCATTCACAATCTCAGTGATAACCATGTCTGTGAGGTCGCGATTAGCGAGACGTGATGAACCGTTACCCGATGTTTTGTTGTCGTTGGTTGAGTAGATACCGAGTGAACCGATGATTGAGTCGTTGTAGGTTGTTCCGGCATCAGTATGGAATGCAAATGAAAGGTCGATTGGTATGTTCAAGCCTTCGCGTTTGGGAACCATTGATGAGCCACCTGCCATGTAGTTAACCCAAAGTGCACGAGATGTATAGTCGTCAGTGTAGTCGTTTTTACCGTTGTAGGGCGTGTAAACCGAGTCAGGCATACCAGCCCATTGCAACCAGTAGCGTGCTCCTTCGGTGAAACGGGGATAACCGCTGGCTATGTATTCGGTTACGGTGTCGCCGTTCTGGTCGATAACTTGAGCGGCACGAGCGATGTTACCCATACCACCACCGATTTTAACAGCATCGGCTGAAACAACTTCGTTTTTCTTACCGCCTTCAGCTGTGAGAGTTACGATCGGTTTAGATGATTGACCTTTTGCAAGGGGGAAAGTTCCGAGATAAATCCATGTTGAACCACCCATTTTTTGGTTTACGGTCACTTTGTGAGCTCCGTCGGCTGCATTGACTGTGTAAACAGCTTTTGTTGAGCTGTTGGGGAAGCTTTTGTATGAAACATAAACAGCATAGTTGCGGGCAACGGGAACGTTTGCATTCCAAGATGCGGTTGCGCCTGAGTTAGCTGTAGCTTTGCGGGCTGTTCCGAGGGTAAATGGATTTTTTTGACCTTCGATATCTGAATAGTTTTGGTAGCGGTGAGCAAATCCGGGATTTACGTCGCTCCAAAGTGATTGATCGCTTTCGCTGTATGAGCCGGTTGCGAGAGCCCCGTCGTTATCGATGATGATTTCGATGTCGGTCATGTCGCGTTCGCGGGGACAAAGAACATAGGCACCTGCGTTTTCTAGCATCGGCATCAAGAATGGAACAACATAGCTCTGGGTGTAGAGGTCTTCAACGGTTTGCATGATGCGTGCGCGTTGCCATTCCCAACGGTTAAGTTTTTTCTCAAAATACCAACCGTGGCTTTGCCAAACGGCGATGTTGGCACCTTCCATACCTTCGGTTGGAGCAACGGTGAATTTGTCAGCTTCAACAACAAAGGGGAATTTTTCTTTAGGACCGAGGTTTTTACGTTTAGCACCGAGAGCGAGGTCTTCGGCTCTATATCCGTTAGCGGTTATTTCGATTTTGTATTTTTCAAAATCAGAACCGAGAGCGTTTTTGAAGTTTTCTTTAAGGGTTGCAACATATTCGTTGGTAAACGGAAGGTAAGATGTAGTTTCGTTACACTGAATAGTTACGATACGTTTGCGGGCGTCAACAATGACAGTGTCAACAGCCGGGCGACCTACCTGGATGTGGGTAGGCATGGACGATTTTAATACTTTGTTAAGCTCATCACGTGAGACATTAGCTGTCTGACCGTTAGCTCCGGTCGCAATAGTTGCCAGCAGAAGAGCCAGTGAAATGATTGATTTTCTCATGAGACTTTGAGGTTTAAATTTTAATCGCCCAAATTGAGCCGATTATATTTTATCACCTACAAAGTTAATAAAATGCTTTTAATAATCATTGTAAAAAAGCAATTTTATGTATTAAAAACATATTTTAAGAATTTTCCAGACTCTTTTTGGGAGTGAAATCGGGCATTTTTGATGCCTCAAACAACATTCTCAGCGATGAGCCGTAAGTGAAATAGCTCCAGATCCAGTTAATGAGTACGGTCAAACGGTTTCGGGCGCCTAATATAGATATAAGGTGTATGAACATCCAGGTCATCCATGCCCAGAATCCGCCGAAACAAACGTGTTTTAGGTCAACGACCGCACGGTTTCGACCGACGGTTGCCATTGTTCCCTTGTCATTATATTTAAATGAGTATTTAAACTCATCCTTATTCAGATTTTTGGCAAGGTTGCAAGCCTGTTGAATTGCGACTTGAGCAAGCTGTGGATGCCCGCCCTCAAATTGAGGGTCGGTTGTCATTATTGAGATGTCGCCAAGAGCATACACATTATTTATCCCTTTAACTCTGTTATAAGAATCTACTACAATTCGACGTCCGCGACCATATTCGGGCTGTTGCCCGACAAAATCAAAGCGGACTGTTGTCACGCCGGCGGTCCAGATAACGAGTGTAGATGAAAACTTCGAGCCGTCACCACACTCGATGGTTGTGCCGTCATAGCTTTTCATAATCTTGCCAAACTCTACATCAACCATCAGATTGTTAAGATATTTGAGCGCAAGAGTTGATGATTTTTGATTCATTGTGCCAAGCAAACGGTCAGCACCCTCGATGAGCGTGATTGAAATTTCGTTTTTGTCGATGCGCGGATATTCACGGTCAATGATATATCGTTTCATTTCGCCGAGAGCTCCGGCAATTTCAACACCAGTCGGACCTCCACCGACAACGACAAAACGGAGCATTGCCCGACGTTTATTTTCGTCAGGTTCTATCGAAGCCATTTCGAGTCGTCGTAAAACTTCATTTCTGAGCGTAATAGCCTCACCGGTCGATTTTAGAGTATATACAAGATTCTGAAGATTTTCGATGCCAAAGAAATTGTTGGTCGTTCCGGCAGCAATGACAGCCAAATCATAGTCGATCACCTCGTTATCGGTTGTTATACGTTGATTTTCAGTGTCGATAGATTTAACCGTTCCGAGATTGAATCGGACACCGTCTTTCATATAGTGATGCACCTCGCGACGAAGCGGGTAGGAGATTCCCGCGGGGTCAATTCCGGCTGACGCAACCTGGTAGAAAAGAGGTGGAAAACTGTGGAAGTTATTGCGGTCGATTACCGTAACACGATATTTCGACTTGTCGATTTTACGCAACAAATTAAGTCCGGCAAAACCGCCACCAATAATAACGAGATGTTTCTTTTCTTTAGACATGGATATTATTTAAATTTGTGATAGAATCTTTAAAAGAGAAACACAAAATTTAAACCGAAAGTTCAAGATTTAACTTATCGTTTCATATTATGATTTCATTAGGCGAAGCAACTGAAGAATAGCCGGCGTTCATAATGGCTCCGTTAGAAAATATTGTGTTGCCAATTTTTGTTACTCCGTGCTGAGCGTGTATGTGACCAAACAAATGGGCTATGAGGTTGAGAGTGGAGATGTTTTCAAGTATATCTTCAGTTCCATAGTGTATATTATCATCAAAATCAAGGATTCCGTATGCCGGAGAATGTGTTATCAACACATCAGTATCATCTGGAATTGCTCAGCCAACCTAACAGGCGCCGGGATAGGAATGAAAAGCCGTAATCGCCGCAACTTTGAAGCCGGCATTCTCACCGACGATCCAACCCTTGTCGAATCAGCCTTGGAACAATTCGACAGCGTCTGGCGCGGCGCCCATTGCGACACCTGTGGCAGAAGACAATATTGTATAGATCCGATTAAATAATCCCAAGTAATGGTATAGGTTGGGTGCTTTAGTCAGTGGGTTGAAATTACATTGATTTGCCTATTCTGCAAAATTGTTGTAACTTTGCAGGGATCATCGGAGGGTCGATAGTCGCAACTATATGGCTGGATAAGATGTCGGGTGCGCCCGAATTGACATCTTTCCGGTCTTTTTTATGTCTATATGTTTTATATGTAATGGAAAATAAATCAGTTAATACGGGTCTTGATTATGGAAGCGGATCTATTCCGGTTCTTTTCAGAAAGTTGTTTTTGCCTACGTTGTTGGGAATGATTTTCAATGCAATGATCACGATTGCCGACGGTGTTTTTGTCGGCAGGGGAGTTGGTCCTGAAGGAATCGCTGCCGTTAATATCATAGCACCTTTATTTATGGTTACCACAGGGCTTGGACTGATGTTTGGAATCGGATCGTCGGTTCTTGCCGGCATTGCGATTGCCTCTAAACGTTTTGACAAGGCTAATTCAATTATTTCATCAGGATTTTTGTTCTCGACCTTGGTAATGGTCGCATTGATAGCTGTTTGTTTCTTCTCTGATGAGGCTGTTGCCCGACTTTTAGGTTGCTCTGATATTTTGATGGACAAGGCGACCGACTATCTGTTATTTCTGTTGATTGGACTCGTTCCATTGATGTGGCAGTGCATCGGCATGATGGTTATTCGCCTCGATGGATCGCCTAAATATGCGATGATGTGCAACGTCATTCCATCGGTATTGAACATCATTCTCGACTGGTGGTTTGTGTTCCCTCTCGGCATGGGAGTTAAGGGTGCGGCATTTGCAACCTCGATTTCATGTGTTGTCGGGGGAGTGATGTGTGTGATTTATTTCCGTCGTTCCTATATTCTTAAATTTACCACACAGCTAACAGGTTTTTGGACAGCGATTTGGCGTGAGATGAAGATTGGTTCATCGGCTTTTATCACCGAGATTGCGATGTCGGTTATGATGTTTACCGGCAACATCGTTTTTATGCGTTCGTTTGGCGAGAACGGAGTAGCTGCATTTTCGATTGCGTGCTATCTTTTCCCACTTATATTCATGATTAACAATGCGGTAGCTCAGTCGGCTCAGCCTCTTATCAGTGTTAATTATGGTAAGCATGACTTTAATCGAGTGAAACAGTCATTGAAAGTGAGTTTATGCGTTGCCGGATGTTGTGGCGTTATAGCAACGGTCGGCATAGGGCTTGGTGCGCGTTTCATTGTGTCGATGTTCCTTGACACCGAATGTGAAGCCGCACGACTGGCAATCGTTGGTTTGCCGATTTTTGCGACAGCATCAATATTTTTTGCATTGAACATTGCATTTATCGGTTATTACCAAAGTGTTGAGAAATCAGTGAGAGCATTGATCTTTACTCTTATAAGAGGAATTATCGTACTTGTTCCGACGTTCTTTGTGTTAAGCCATCTATACCCCCAAATTGGCATGTGGGCGGCTATACCGTCAACTGAATTTATAACGTTAATCTTGATTTTGATAACATTTCGTTATCGTAATAGAATTTTTACGGGTTAAAATTCATCGCATAATGAAAAAAAACATTAACTTTGCCCAAACAAACCAATAATAAACATTTAATCATATAATTTTATCATGAAACATCTTCTTGCAGGAGCTTTGGCAATCGCCACACTCGTTAACGTGTCGGCACAGACTAAAACAGCTCCCGATACTATCAAAGGTTTCGCTTTCACTGACGTGAAAGTTTTTCCAACTACCTCAGTAAAAAATCAGAATAAGAGTGGTACATGCTGGTGTTTTGCCGGTACTTCTTTCTTTGAAGATGAAATCATCCGCAAAGGTGGCAAACCTCTTGACCTTTCTGAAATGTTCACCGTTCGTCAGTGCTATATCGACAAAGCTGATAAATATATCCGCACAGGCGGTAACATCAACTTTGCTCAGGGTGGTAGCGCACTTGATGTTCCTTACGTTTGGGAACGTTATGGTGCTGTTCCTGAAGAAGTTTATCAAGGTCTCAACTATGGTGAGGACAAACACGCTCACTATGAAATGGCAGCTGCTTTGAAAGCATATCTTGATGCTGTTCTTAAAAATCCCAACCGTCGTCTTTCAACCGCTTGGAAACAGGGCTTTGAAAGCATTCTCGACGCATATCTCGGTAAAGTTCCCGAAACATTTGTTGTTGACGGCAAAACCTACACTCCGAAGACATATGCTGAGTCACTCAAACTCAATGTTCCTGATTATATTTCGGTTACATCGTTCACCCACCATCCTTTCTACACTCAGTTCCCCGTTGAGGTTGCCGACAACTGGCTTTGGGGTTCTTCTTACAACGTTCCGATGGAGGAGATGAAAGCAATGGTTGACAATGCAATCGACAAAGGTTATACTGTTGTTTGGGCTGCTGATGTAAGCGAACCCGGATTCAAATATAACGATGGTTATGCACTCATCCCCAAAGTAAAAACTGAAGAAGATATGACCGGTAGCGAGCTTGCACGTTGGGTGAAAATGAGCAAAACCGAACGTCAGAAACTCCAGAACGAAATCAACGGTCCTACTGAAGAAATCGTTGTTACTCAGGAATCTCGTCAAGAAATGTTTGACCGTCAGGAAACTACCGATGATCACGGTATGGTAATCGTTGGTCGTGCAGTTGACCAGAACGGTAACAAATATTACAAGGTTAAAAATTCATGGGATACCAACCAAGTTTATGGCGGCTACTTCTATGTTTCAGAACCTTACTTCCTCGCAAAAACTTTGGACATCCTTGTTCATCGTGATGCAATCCCTGCAGCAATCGCTAAGAAAATGAAAATCTAATAGATCGTTATTCAATAAAAAAAGAGCTTGAGAAATCAAGCTCTTTTTTTATTGTACTAATTAGACTAATAGATTAAATTAGCCTTATAGGCTGTCTCTAAACTTTAGAGTTTAACGACCCGAGTGTTTGATTAAAGAAGTGACGGTGTCGTTAAATTTCTTGTTTTCAATAAGTTGTTCAACTGGCATGTGCATGCGGTAACGCCAGTAGTGACGTGAGTTTGCCGGCACATTAATCTGCTCCTCGCGCGGATCGTTGCGTCTGACTTCTCCGCTAATAGACAACCAGTCGGCTAATGGAAGGATGCAGAGCATTGACGGTGATTTGAGGTGCAGGTCAACGATGCGTTCGCAAATCCATGGCTCGGCAAAATATGGTGCATCGCCTTGTTCATGCAGAACGTTGTTGTAGAAGTGCTGAGTTTTCTCGCGGTCTTCTTCCCACCATTGACGTATTCCACCCATGTCGTGGGTCGAGGTTGTACAAACCGAATAGTAGGGGTAAGCCCATGTATTGCCAAATTCGGCTTTGGGGTCTTTGGGCATGCGCTGAATATCGAGAGTCAGAATCTCAAGTTTATTCATGACTGCCGGAACACAATCGGGAATCATTCCGAGGTCTTCGGCACATGTCAACATATCAGTTGCATCGATTAACGGGGGGAGTTTCCACATTGCCTTGCCATACCAGAAGTCGTTGTGACGGTGGTAGTAGAAGTCGTTGTAAAGTCGGTTGAAACACCATTTCTCGTAATCATTGAGCGAACGATATATATAGGTGTAATGAGCCGAGATGCGCGGATGATATTTGCCTTTTTCCTCGGGATCTTCGATAAACAGTACGTTGTCAATCAAGCCGAGTAACGCTTCACAAATGCGAGTGTTTTTATCGTTCTTTTCAATAGAACCGAAATAGTCGGCGACCTTACGCTGGGTTGAGAATTTGGGTTTGAGTTCGTAGCGCCCGTCGCCAATCGGGTTGAGGTAGGTTTGTTTAACCTCATCGGTATATTCGCCAAAGAAATCACCGATAAACCAGTCGGCAATATAGGGTTTGGTCTGGAGGTCAACGTTAATCCAGAAATCGTAGTTGTTGCGGAGTTCGTCGGGAGTGAAAGGGAGTGCCGGGCTGAAAACGCCGAGGAGTCCGTGAACGGCATCCATCGGAATTTGCCATATTCTGAAGAAGCCGAGAACGTGGTCAATGCGGTAGGCGTCAAAATATTCGCTCATTTTTCTAAAGCGAGCTTTCCACCACGCAAATCCGTCGCGGTTCATTTCTTCCCAGTTGTAGGTGGGGAATCCCCAGTTTTGACCGAGAACCGAGAAGTCATCAGGTGGCGCACCCGCCTGAGAATTCATGTTGAAGAGTTTGGGCGTAATCCAGGCATCAACACTTGTACGAGAAATACCGATAGGAATATCACCTTTGATTGCAACGTTGTGAGAGGTAGCATATTCTCGAACCTCTTTCATCTGGGCATCGAGGTGATATTGCTGATAGTAAACAAAGTTAATTTCGTCTTTGTGAGCGTCAACAAATGACTCGATTGATTCGGGTGAATAATTAGCGTATGCTCCCCATTTGTTGAAGTCGGGAGTGCCGTTCATGTCGCGGAGAACGCAGAAAGCAGCGTAGGGTGTGAGCCACTCCTTGTTACGTTCAACAAATAGCTTGAACGATCTTGATTTGAGTGTTGCGGCTCCTTCTTGAGCATATATCTCTCGGGTATAAGCGGTTTTAGCCTCGTTGACACGCTCATAATCGACAGTCGGGAGAGCATTGAGCTCATGGCGCAGATCATCGAAATATTTCTGACGTGTAGAATCGGCAAGTTTACCAAGCATATCAACTCTCAAATACATTGGATGGAGTGCAAATGTTGAGTTGGCATTGTATGGATATGAGTCGGTCCATGTATGAGTCATTGATGTGTCGTTGATAGGTAGAATTTGTATGAAATTCTGACCGGTTAATGCAGCCCAATCGACCATTTTTTTCAAGTCAATGAAATCACCGACACCAAAGTCGTCGTTACTGCGTATTGAGAAAACAGGGATTGCCACGCCGGCTCCGCGCCATTGTGCCATCGGGTTGTTAAATCTCAAGCCTGAAACGATTGTTGCTGTCTTGGCATTAGTCTTGGGGAGTGTGATTACAAGATTATCACCACCTTCCCAGGTTACAACTTCACCCGATTTTTTCTTCAGGATAATGAACTTGAAGTTGGCATAATCTTTAAAAGCCGATGCAGGGAGATTGATGCTCCAGGTTGGGAAATCGGCATCGCTCATAACAACGGCTTTGGTTGGATTCCAATTGCCGAGAGCTTCGTTGTCGCCACAGATTGCAACCACTGAATCGGGTGAAGCCATTGGTGCATCAACCTTTAGAGTTACAAGTCCGGCTGTCGGGACAGGGCGCGCATCGCGTTTTTGACGGTTATTCAAGCAGTCGGTGATCGCTGATGAATAATAGGGTTTATCGGCAGGCATATCTTGCCATTTATCAACAAGCATATAATCGTTAACGCCTTTGGCGTGAGTAAAATGGCGAGGGTGTCCCCATTCGTTAATCACAAAGTCGTTATCATTGATGACAGCATAGTTATAGTCAAAATCAGCAGAGGGGGTGTTGACAGTCACGGTCCAATTGCTATTGCCGTCAAGAGTCATTTTTACTCCTTTATGAACGTCGCCCGCACCAAGAAAGTCAGCGTTTCCAACTACATAAAGCGATTCGCCCCAGTTAGTATGGTAGTCAATATTAAAGGTAAGTTTCATATTTTGATTATTTAATGTTTTCAGAATTTGGTGAGTTACTTTTTAATTTTGATATTTTTGCTTTTGGCTCTGAGAAGATATATAAAATTGATAATTGCTTTTGACATCGTTAAAATTGCGAGAACAATAATGTACCAAAAGGTCATTCTCTCGATAGATATCGGGACTGGAGCCATTTTCATGGCAAAGTCGGCACCATATTTTTTTTCGAGTTTATCGATATCAGTATCATAAACCGATGACACTGTAGATTTCCATTTGATAACGCCGTTTTCAAGATAAACAAGCGACATGTTGCCACGTGCAAGCTCTTTAAGCGATGTGTCTTCAGCTGTGAAACAATCATACGCCGCAAGCGAGTAGTCTTGCCAACGTTCAAGTCCGGCATCGTTAGTGGCAATGAGTGCACTAAACTTGATATTGTTCTTTTTACATAAACGGAATAAATCGTTTACAAAGTGAGAAAACGAGATGTCGGCACGATTAAGTTCGGGAATAACGAGCAGAAAGCGTCGCGGAACTTTAGAGAAAACTTCATCTGAAACGTCTTCATCGCCATCATAAACTGAAAAAATGTCGTTGCCGCTTTTGGGCGACTCTTCTATTACCGACACAAACTCCCAACCTTCATCGGGAAGATTGTCGGCTGTGAATGTTCTCTGAGTTTTGCCGTCGGTGTAGGTATATTTTATATTTTCGATGTCGTCAGAGTCGGCAATCAGTTGTCGTCCAACGGGGTATGGTCTGAAGTCAATTTGGGGCTGAACGTTGTAGCATACCATTGCTACACATACAATATAAAAGAACGAAGCGGCAAATGCAATCCATTGAACAGCAGGCTTGAATAACGCATATCTAACCTTCTTGTTATAGAAAAGAAGGAAAACAAGCATAGCGGTGAGAATGACGTTTTTAAAGAATGTAGCCCCGTTTGACAATACCCAGGCATCACCAAAACATCCGCAGTCGGGAATTGGGTCGGTAATCCAAAGATAAAGTGTCAGAATGTCAAACCCTGCCATCAGAGCTGTCATTACAATAACGCTCCAGCGTCTATAAGAACCAGACAAAAGTAGAACACCGCCGATAAATTCAAAGCCGGCAATTATGAGGGCAAAGGCTAATGAAACCGAACGTGGAGCCGAGAAGTTGACAATGGCAAAGTATTCATCTATTTTAAAGATAAAGCCCCAAAGGTCAACAGCTTTGACAAATCCTGAGAATATAAAAAGACCTCCGGCAAGAAGTCGAAATGTCAGCACTGTAAATATAAGTAATCTGTAACGTTTTCTTGCCGTGAGTTCCATATTATTCAGCGGTTAATTTTATGATAGCAAAAATGGCATAGTTTACCATGTCCATATAATTGGCATCAATACCTTCTGAAATTTCGGTATGGCCGTCGTTTTTCTCAATCTCTTTTGTACGCTGGAGTTTTGTAAGAATCAGGTCGGTATAAGATGTCACTCTCATTAATCGCCATGCCTCGTTATAGTCATGGTTTTTCGCGATCATCAGGGTGCGTGTCTTATCCATTTCCTTGTCATACTCCTTAACAGCTTGTTCAACGGTCAGGTCTTTTTTATCGCTGAATCCAAGGTTTAGCTGGATTAGTCCGATAATGCCATAGTTTACAATAGCGATAAATTCGGGCAAAATGCCTTCGTCAACCATTGCATTTCCTGTTGTCTCAAGAGTGCGGATGCGGGTGGCTTTAATAAAAATCTGGTCGGTAATCGAGCTCGGACGCATTATACGCCATGACGCACCATAATCTTTAAGTTTCTTTACATATATTTCGCGACAAATTTTGATTGCCGCATCAAATTGTTCGATTGTATTCTCTTTCATTTTTTATAGGGAGATAACTCAATGTTTTCAACTGCAAAGATAATTGAAAATTGACGAAATTCCAATTATTTTTCTGAGGCTGTGCGAGCTATTTGGTCACGAGCAATTTGAAGACGCTGTTCAAGCATTTGTTTACGAGCCGACAAATCACGCGCTTGAACAATTGAACGGGAATATTTCCACGAGTCGATAATGCCTTTAACCTGTTCAGTTGAAAGTTTTTGAGAGATGCTCTTACCGTTTTCACCATTGAAGATAACTGTATAGGTGGCTTCGGGATTTTGTGTGATAAAATATCCGATTGTGTCGCAACTTTGGGGTGAATATGTCACTAACTCGGCAGCATCAATATCAAAGTTTGAGTCATTGTCAAACGGTACGGTTTCGGTTGAAACTTCACCTGCATTTGATTTGATAGTGATTGAATTGTGGTGAAGTTTGTTGCCGTTTACCGATGAAAGAATGTAGAACTGGCCGATGTTGTCAACGCGTGGCTGAATTGCGGTTTTATTCATAAAAGAAGGGTCATATCCCGATTTTGAAACATAATAGGGTTCAAGCAATTCCTTGTCGTCAATTTTTTTGATTGAATTGACATATTCTTGATTTTCAATTGAATATATAGCGATAAGACTATCGGTCGTTTGGATTTCGGCAATAGTCAGTTGCTCAATCGCCTGGGGGCGGATGGCGAGAGCTCGACGACCGGCTTCGATTTCGCCGGGATAAAGTGTTGACAGAGAGTCGAGTGACTGAATAGCCTTAGCCGGATTGCCGTCAGCAATGAACAATCGGGCATTTTCAACAAGTTTCTCGGCTGCAATAGTTGAGTCTGATTTACACGAAACAAAAGAAAGTGTAGCTACGCATGCGGCAGCCAAAGTGACGAAATTAGTTTTGACGTTGAACATCTTTTACTCCTTTTATAGTTTTAATTTTTTTTATCAGATTATTTAGTGCGCCTGTGTCGGTCAGCCCGACAACAATATGACCTTGGAAAAGGCCGTCGTTTGAATCTATGGCGATTGAGCGCAGTGAAATTGTTTTTTCTTTATTAATTATTGAGGTTATATTGGTGACGATACCGATGTCGTCGTTACCGACAATACGCAGTGTTGCGCCGAACTGTTCTCCAATTTTGCCTGACCATTTTACCGGTATAAGACGGTATGGATAGCGTTCGTGAATGTGGCGTGCATTAGGGCAATCGGCACGGTGTATTTTCACAACTCCTTCAGATGATATGAATCCAAAAACTTTATCGCCAAAAATCGGGTTACAGCATTTGGCAAATCGGTAGTTCATACCTTTGACGTTGTTTGAACCTATATATAATATGTCGGATGATGGCGATTGGTTTTCATCGGTTTGCAGTTCAAATTCATCAGCCGAGACTGTTGTTTGACCCGTTTGAGTTTCAGAGGCGGCTTTCAATTCGAGATAACGTTCGATGATGTCGGCAGGTGAAAGTTCCCCGGCATTAACTGCGCTATAAAATTGAGTGACAGTCTTATAGCTGAGTTTCTTTATCAGCTTCATCATTATAGCTTCATCAATTTCAATCTTGCGATTTTTGAAACGACGTTGCAATAGCTCGCGGGCAAGTTCAGAGTCACGATTGCCGCGCTCGTTGATAGCCTGTTTAATTTTGTTGCGTGCCTTTGATGTCACGACAAAGTTAAGCCAGTCGAGTTTTGGCGACTGCTGTGACGAGGTTAATATTTCGACCGTGTCGCCGCTTTGAAGGCGATAGTTTATTTTTTGGTTTTTTCCATTTACTTTTCCACCGGTACAGATACAGCCGAGTTTTGAGTGTATATGAAAGGCGAAATCAAGCAGCGATGCTCCGGCCGGAAGTTTGTAAAGGTCTCCTTTGGGAGTGAACACAAAAACTTCTTTTGAATAAATATCCATTTTGAAGTTCTTGATTAACTGGAGCGGTCCGGTCTCAGCTGCCTCAAGAATGTCGCGGATGTTATTCATCCAGTTGTCAAGATTGCTTTCGCTCTTGATTCCCTTATATCGCCAGTGAGCAGCCAAACCTTTTTCAGCAACGAGATCCATGCGTCGGGTTCTGATCTGAACTTCAACCCAACGATTGCCCGGACCGTTGACGGTAATGTGGAGCGACTCATACCCATTGCTCTTTGGTATTGAAATCCAGTCTTTCAGACGAGACGTGTTGGGCGTGTACATATCGGTAACAACCGAATATGCAAACCAACAGTCGGATTTCTCTCGTTCGGGCGGAGTGTCGATTATGATTCGGATCGCGAAGAGGTCATAGATATGCTCGATGTCGTTATGCTGTTTCTTCATTTTGTTCCAAATCGAGTAAATCGATTTGGTACGCCCCTTAATGTCAAAATTCAGTCCGGCAGCGTTCAATTTTTCTTTTACCGGGGCAATGAATTGAGCAATATATTCATCTCGTGCCGCTTTGGTTTCATTGAGCTTTCCGGCAATGTCGTTGTAAACATCGCGGTTGCTGTATTTTAGCGACATATCTTCGAGTTGCGACTTGATGTAGTAGAGCCCAAGTCGGTGGGCGAGAGGGGCATAGAGATAGTTAGCTTCGTATGCCACGTCCCGAACAAATTGCTCGTCGGGGTGATGATTGATGCGTCTCATCAAAACAAGACGGTCAACAATCATTAAAATGATAACTCTAATGTCGTCGGCAAAAGTCATCAGCAATCGACGGAAATTGTCGCTTTCGACAGCCGCGCGGTGACTGTATAACGATGAAACTTTGATTAGTCCGGTGACTATATGGGCAATATCCGCGCCCCATGTTTCGGATATTTTTTCAATCGACAAAAAGCCTGATGCTACGGTTGTGCGCAACATGATGGCAATACCCATCTCGCGGTCGGGGCTGAGCGAGTCAGCGAGTGCTTGCATTGTTTGCAAGTTGTGAATCAATGGATTGATTCCATATTTGTCACGTTGATAATGTCCTTCTTCTATTGATTGAGCAATAGTAGCCCGCAGTCGGCTGATGTCATCGACTGATATGATATTTCGGTTATGTCTGACAACCTCGGCATATAATTGGGGTAGGAGTGTAGCCTCGGTTTCGTTCAGATAGTTTTCGGACATTATTTTTATGTTTATTTATTTCAGTTTTGAGAAGATATTTTTTGTCGTGCTCGCTGAGAACGTTTGATGAGATATTCGTTGTAATAGCTGATAATCAGCGTTGTCAACGGCAGGGCAATAATCATTCCGATGATGCCGAGGAGTGTTCCCCAGATTGATAGCGAAAGAAGGATAATTGCCGGATTGAGTCCCATTGCCTTACCCATAATTTTGGGAGTAAGAATAATGTCGGATAACACTTGAGTGAAGGCATATACCGCGATACATTTCCACCACAGATTCCAAAAATCAATGTTCATATCAACCGAGCATACGAGACATATTATGGTCACAGGTATTAAGGTTAGGTAAACCATATATGGAACCATAAAAAATATTCCGGCAAGGATTCCGAGGATTATAGCCATCGGGATTCCGACGATCGAAAATCCAACTGAATAACATACTGCTACTATACAAGCTATAAGTGCCTGACCTCTAAAATAATGGTTCATACTTCGCTTAATGTCATAGCCGATTTTGAATGTCTGGCGACGATATTTAGGTGGAACCAACATTCTGAAGCCGCGCATCAGGTTGTCATAGTCAATCATTATAAAAATGATATAGAGGAAAACGAGCAACCATTCAATGATGCTCATTATAACTCCGACCCCTCCAGAGATAAAACTGAGGGAGTTATCCATAATGTTTTGCAGATCTTGTTGAGTCAGACGACGGGCAATCTCCTCAAAATTAATGTTTGATTTGAGCAGTCGGTGTAGGTCGGCAGGTAGAAACGGGATTGAGACATCGCTTGATGCGTAATCTTTCATCATGTGAGCAATGTCGTTAGCTTCACGAATGATAACCGGTACAAAGAAATAGCATAGAATTGCCAACAGCGTCGTTATCTCAAACAAAGTGACAACAGAAGCGAGTGTACGCCCCTTGAGGTGAAGAATCGTGCGGTTATATTGAACTATCGGCTCAAGAATATAGGCAATTAAGCAAGCGACCACAAAGGGGAGCAAAACATCTTTGAGTAAGTTGATTAGCCAAAGAGTCAAAATAAAAAGTCCTGCTCCTAAAAGTAGTCTGACAACGCGGTCAAATGTAAACGGGCGGTCGGTTATCATTATTAATAGTTGAATTTATTCCACGAAGATACAAAATTATTTTATTATTGGATAACTTTTGTGTAAATTTGCGCACAAAAATAAACTATTATCATTATTCGTTCTTACAAATTTAAAAATGCAACAAAAAATTCAAACATGCCTCAATGACAAAGCATGGGCTCGTTGGACCGCATTGGTGCTTATTGCGTCAATGATGTTCTTTGCCTATATGTTTGTCGATGTAATGGCTCCTCTCAAGAGTCTTCTTGAACCGCAACTTGGTTGGAATTCAGCAGCCTACGGTACTTATCGTTCGGCTGAGTACATCTTGAACGTGTGCGGTTTCCTTATTATCGCCGGTTTCATTCTTGATAAAACCGGAATCAGATTTACCGGTTTGTTATCGGCATCTTTAATGGTTATCGGTGCCTGTATCAAATTGTACGGTATCAGTGACTGGATGGTTGGCACAGGTCTCGAATCATGGTTAAATTCATGGTGGATCTCGATGCCTGCAAGTGCAAAAATGGCATCGCTCGGCTTCATGATTTTTGGCTGTGGATGTGAAATGGCAGGTACAACCGTTTCAAAAGCTATCGCTAAATGGTTTAAAGGCAAAGAGATGGCACTTGCAATGGGTTTGGAAATGGCAATCGCACGTGTCGGTGTGTTCGCTATCTTTTCTATTTCACCCTGGATTGCAGCTGCATGGGGAACTGTTGTTGCCCCGGTTGCATTCTGTACAGTCCTTGTTTGCATCGGTTTGATTACCTACTCGGTATTCTGCGTTATGGATACACGTCTTGACCATCAGCTTGGCGAAAACAAAGAGGGTGATGCCTCAGACGAAGAATTCAAGGTATCTGATATTAAGAATATTTTCTCAAGTCATATTTTCTGGGTTGTGGCACTTCTCTGTGTTCTATATTACTCGGCAATTTTCCCGTTCCAGGCTTATGGTGCTGAAATGTTGCAGTGTAACATTGGTGACATTACCGCTCAGGAGGCTTCAAACATCTTCCGTTGGTTCCCGATTGGTGCGGCTGTGATTACCGTATTCCTCGGTAACTTCCTTGACCGCAAGGGAAAAGGTGCCACAATGCTTATTTATGGTGCAATGCTTTTGATTGTATGTCACCTTGTATTTGCATTCGTTCTTCCTGCAACTCACAGCAAGGCAGTTGCTTACATCACAATCGTTGTACTCGGTATCTCATTTGCTCTCGTGCCTGCTGCTCTCTGGCCTTCGGTTCCTAAAATCATCGAAGAAAAGGTGCTTGGTAGTGCCTATTGCCTGATTTTCTGGGTTCAGAATATCGGTCTTTGTCTTGTTCCGTTGTTGATCGGTTATGTGCTTGACGGTGTTAATGCTCATAACCCTGTGGTTCAACAAGAACTTGCTCAGCTCGAAGAAATGAAGAAACTTGGTGTGGAACCTGATCCAAACTTCTTTATCCATTATAACTACACCGTTCCGATGATTATCTTCGCTTGTTTCGGTGTACTTGCTTTGCTCCTCGCAATCTACCTCAAAGCTCTCGATAAGAAAAAACATTATGGTCTTGAAGAGCCCAATATCAAAGAAAATACTGAGGCTCTTGAAAGCGAAGTAGCTGCGGCTGAAGAATAATCTATAATTAAATAATATCAATCAACATGAAAACTCGTTTTATTGCAATGGCAGCATTGTCATGTCTCGGAATGGGTGCTATTGTATCTTCATGTTCAAAAAAGGATCACCAAAATCCTTTCATGACTGAATATACAGCTCCCTATGAAATTCCGCCGTTCGATCAGATTACAGCTGACGACTATATGCCCGCACTCCGTGCAGGTATTGTTCAGCATAACGCTGAAATCGATTCAATCATTAACAATCCCGACACTCCGACTTTTGAGAATACAATTCTGGCTATGGAAAAAGCCGGTAATCTCATCAATAAAGTCGCTATTGTGTTCTATGCTCTCACCGAAAGTGATTCATCAGACGAACTTGTTGCGGTTGCTGAAGAGTTTGAGCCAACTTTGTCTCAGCACTCTGACAGCATTTCAATGAATCCCGCTTTGTTTGAACGTGTTAAATATCTTTATGATAATCTCGATTCGCTCAATCTTGACACTCCTCGCCGTCGTGCGGTTGAACATAGCTACAAATCATTTACCCGCAACGGTGCGCTCCTTAACGATGCTGACAAAGCTCGATTGATGGATATTAACACCCAGTTGACCGGTCTTTATCAGCAGTTTAACAAAAACTTGTTGAATGCAACCAACGAGTTCCAGATCATTGTTGATGATGAGAGCCGTTTGGCAGGTCTTCCCCAAAGCAATATCGATGTTGCTGCCGAGGAAGCTAAAAAAGCAGGTCACGAAGGCAAATGGTTGTTTACTCTTCATGCTCCCAGCCGTCTCCCGGTTCTTCAATATGCCGACGACCGCGATCTCCGTCGCGAAATGTATGAAGGTTACACTTCTCTTGCATCAGAAGGAAAATATGACAACGGTCCTGTAATCAACAAAATTCTTCATCTTCGTGCTCAAAAAGCTAAACTTCTTGGCTATGAAAACTTTGGTGAATACATGACTTCTAACGTTATGGCAGGTTCGGTTAAAAATGCTGAAGATCTTCTTATGCAAATCTGGACTCCGGCTGTTGCTAAAGTTCAGGAAGAGGTTGCCGAAATGCAGGCTGTTGTTGACGCTGAAAACGGTGGTTTCAAAATTGAGCCATACGACTACTATTATTACGCTGAAAAGGTTCGTAAACAAAAATATGACCTCGACGAAAACGAGGTACGCCAGTATTTCGCTGTTGATTCGGTTCGCAAAGGTATCTTCACAATGGCAAAACGTTTGTATGGAGTTAACTTCACTGAAATGCCTGATGCTCCGAAATATAACCCCGAAGTTAAGGTTTATGATGTAACCGACAACGATGGTAACCACGTTGCTGTATTCATGACTGACTATTTCCCCCGTGCTTCAAAACGCCAGGGTGCATGGA